>NZ_JBIPKI010000029.1:0-31336 GCF_044068515.1 Desulfurivibrio nitratireducens | reverse complement strand
TTGGCCACTCTTTGGTTGTGTACCTTTGTTCGTCTGCTTCATCGATACTATTTCCGTGTCCGACTTCCCGGTTACGTACACGCAGGGGGTGCGGCCTCGGCCTTTCCCTGCCGGACCAGGCGCGGGACTACGTTGGTCGCTTCCGGGATCTCCCGGCTTCCGGACAAAGAGCGTGCTGACATGCCTTGGTTATACGACTCCGCGGGTTCACTGAAGCACTTGCGATAGCGCACTCCAGCATGCTGCCTTCCCCATCAGACAACAAGGTCGGCAACCCGGATGAGGTGATTTCGGAGATCAATAGCCCGGCCTGCCAGTACCCCTGTCAACGCTTCGCCGCTCGCCTTACAACGGGCCGACGCATGACTCGGGGCCATGACTGGTCGCTAGCCTTTATCATGCGGGGGACTTACACCCCCTACCCTTTGCCGGCTTTGGCCGGCGCTTTCTGTCTAACCCCATTTTCCCCATTTTTCCTCTTTTGTTTTATTGCTTTTTTCCCAATGAAGGTAGACCTCCCTGCAATGGAAGCCCATGTGGCTTGAACCCCATCTCTTGTGCTACCTGAAGATATGATTTGTATTCGCTTCTAGGAGTTTCTGGCCCCTCTCCAAGGTTAAAACGTAGTTGATTATTCGCTTTCTCAAGTCGTTCGATATATTGCTCTTGTGATGCAAAGATTCCTTGCCACTCCTCTAGTAACTTCAAGAGATCTTCGTTTTCTTTTTTTATTTGACCATATTCTTCGTACGACCTAGCCACTTTTTTGAGGCTTGATGGGAGTATTTCTACTCGTGTTTGTTTATTGGACGAATTTGGTGGCAAACACTCAGTTACTGCGTAAAACGGTATATTGGCAAGAAATGATAAATGTTTTGGTAATGGAATTTTTCTTTTTCCAAATTCGACTTTGAGTGTTCTACGAAGTACTCTTCCTATAGCCATCGCAATACCTCTTTATTGCCCGGCATAACACGGATCAGCGGCCGCTGCACTTGCCGGTTAAGCCATATTGTTTATATAATCATCACAGGCCTTTAAGAACTTCCTAAACCTTTCTCCCATTTCTTTTTTATTTTCGATTAAGTCATTTGTTTGGCTCATCTCGCATGAAGCGACTATCCTACACCAATGCACGGTATCCCTTGCGGCTTGTGCAATTGAAGGATACTTATTAAATTTTCCCACTAATTCATGGTCATTTTCAAAATTTGCAAAGTAAGATTTTTGTTTTTCATCGAAAGCCTTCCAATTGGCAGTCAACTCGAAAAGCATTCCTATTTCATTTTTTAGGGTCTCAATTTCCTCAGTAATTTTCTCTCTTCTAAATCTATTGAACTCTCTTTTTTCGGTAAACTGTGCTATTACCAAATCAAGGACCTTCGTAACTACTAAAGTTGACAGGGCCACTATTAAGGCTTGCCACCAAGTCATTCCATTCCCCTTTGAGGTTATTGAGATACAGGGAAAATGGGGTCAGACACCATTTTTCCGCAAGTCAGAAGCCGCTTAGCAATGACCACTATGCAGCCAGCCTATCCAGCATTTCATCTCGCCTGGTCCAGATCATCGGTGTGATCTCATAATTCTGCAAGGCTTCGATAACGGAAGGAGAAATCTGGCGCCCCTCGTCATTGAGGACAGCAAAGGCGGTTGCCTCCGGGGAGCGGGCTTCGCGGGTATCTAGCCAGGAAAAGGCGGTTGCCTGGGCATAATCCTTGTTCGGATTGTTGATGGCTTTCAAGATTCGCTCCGGCTGTCGTTTCGATTTGGGGACAACGAAATCGAACATGTGGTCATAGCCGCTGCGTCCGGCGAACTTGACCCGTTCGGTGTAGCGGATGTCGTGGCTGTCAAGCCAGAGCGCCACGTCCTCGAAGAAGAAGCTCGCCACGGTCGGAGATGCCAGATAGAAAAGATCGTTGACCGCCAGTATGGCTTGTAACAAGTTGTGCTTGCGCAGTGCGAAGTTCGCCGGGGTGGCCTGGACCTCCAAGGCTTGGCCACGCAGATGAACGCCAAAACCGTTGATGGTCATCTGGAGAAGCTTCTGCCGTTTGGGACTGTCAAGACTACAGCCCGCCTGGATCAGGTCGGTAATGGTATGGCTGTCATCGGTGAGGACGTATTTATCCCCCTCTTGTTTTAAGTAGAGCTGAATGTAGTCATTGTGCCTGTCCAGGTAGGGGGTGGTGATTTCCACCCAATCCTTGTTGATCGCACGCCAAGCTGTCTTGTCCCGGAGCCAGGAATAATAACGGTCGATAAGGCTGGCAACTTGGTTCATGCGAACAGCCCTCTAATAATTTTGGGTTCTTCCACAACATTGCAGTAACGCATGAAGTCCAGCAAGCACTGCCAAGCGTTACCAAGGTCACATAACATCCCATCGGGGACGGGATAAGCCCATTTGTCACCAAACCCCTCGCGATAGAGATGCAGGTGCGGCACCCCGATTTCAGAGTCATCAGGGTTTCGATGCGGCGCCCCGAAGTCGAGTCTCGCCAGCACCACGACCTGCCGGCCTCGTACCTGGTACTTCGTAGTCAAGGCAATCCTTTTGCGGCTGATGTCAAGAGAGAAGGTTTCCCGCTGATTACGTGAAATCAACGGCACCTCCAGATTGCCTCCAAAATCAGGAAAAATCCTTCTTTGGTCATCTGCCGCGACTTTCTCCATTTGCAGCAAGAAATCGGCGTCAGCTTGGGGCATGATAATTTCAGCCAATAGCGGAATTCCTCCGGTTTCAAATTAAATACTCTCTCTGTCCGGCTCTCAACACGGACTCAAGATTGGCGTCGGTGAACAAAAGGCGGTGACCATCGATGATTGGCATCCACTTTCCCCCATCGTGGCGTTTTTCCTAAATAGCACAATGGGCAAGCTAGCCAAACCGGCGGGGGTTGGCAAGCTAAAAAAGGTGCTCTCCGGCGGAGTAGGCCCGAGCTCTATCTCAGCCCCGGCGGGGGTGCGGTAAAACGCTGGCGGCGTTCCGTCAGCAGCCCGATGTAATTGGTCACGTAGGGAGCGCTGACGTCCAGTCCCGAGGCAAGCCGTGAGGCGTTGAGCAAAGTGCCCTGGTTGTGGGCCGGCATCTACTGCAGTTCGGTCCGGTGACCATAAACAGCCCAAGGTTTGTGATACAAACTTGTCGGGGTGCAGTGGGGGACAGGTCCGGGTCCTGCTTATGGCGTCCGCTTTTTTCATTGACAGGCTGACCGGCAGCCCCTGATAATTTAAATAATCGTTTTTTAACGGGTAAATCGCGAGGGGCGATCAATTATGCCGCTTTTTATTGCCAGGGTAGTGAAAAGCAACTTCTTTTCACCATCACCATCCCCTTTACCAGCCTTCGGCGGTGCCGGAGGCGACCAGGGTGGGCGTGAACCGGATAATTCCTTGCTGGTTAAAGAGCTCAAGTTCAAAATGAAAAAACTGTTTCTCCTGATTCTGTTTGTCGGTGCCTGCCTCACCCTTCCCGACCAGGCCTCAGCCCTGTCCGACCAGGGCCGCGAACTTCTCCGCACCAGGATTGAAGAGGCGGGACTTCCTGCGAAGATCCTGGTTGGGGACGAAGAGATATACTCCTCCGTTGTGCTTCCTCGGTTCTATTTCGACCGGACCTTTCAGCTTGCATGGAGCGACGACGACGGCCCCCTTCCCCTGGCAGACGACATGGTTGCCGCGATTCGCGGTGCAAACCGGGAAGGGCTTATTCCGGAAGATTATCACCTCGCTAAGATCGAGGAAACCCTGGGCCGCATCCGGAACACGCGGCAACAGGGTGAACAGCTCAACCCGCTAAGCCTCGTCGACCTCGATCTGCTCCTGACCGATGCCTTTCTGGTCCTTGCTTCCCATTTCCACAGCGGCCGCATCAATCCCGAGACCTTCACCCCCGAGTGGCACCCCAGCAAGCGGGACGCGGATTTCGCCGCCATACTCGGTGAAGCGCTCCAGGAAAACCGCATCGGGGAGACGCTCGAAGGGCTCCTGCCGAAACACCTCGAGTATCTTCGCCTGCGGGAAGCCTTCGCGCGGTACCAAAAGATCAGCGAGGAAGGCGGTTGGCCCGGGGTTCCAGAAGGGCCGACCCTGCGCAAGGGCGACAGCAGTGAACGAGTCATCGCATTGCGTGAGCGGCTCATGCTTGCCGGCGATCTCGCGCCTCATGCTCCCGCTGAAGCGGCCTATTTCGACGCGCTGCTCGAGGACGCGGTAAAGAGCTTTCAGCTCAGGCACAGCCTCGATCCTGATGGAATCGTCGGCCGGGAAACGCTTGCGGACCTCAACGTTTCAATCGAGCAGAGGCTCATACAGTCGATGATCAACCTGGAACGATGGCGCTGGATGCCCGAGTTTGGCACCGAACGATACATCCTGGTCAACATCGCGAACTTCGAACTGAACGTGTTCGAACGAAACGAGCCGGTCATGAACATGCGCGTGATCGTCGGACGCCATTACCGCCAGACCCCCGTTTTCACCGGCACGATGACCTATCTTGTGCTGAACCCCTACTGGAACGTTCCTCCCGGAATTGCGGTAAATGATATTCTCCCGGAAGTGAAAAAAGAGCTAAACTATCTGGCGGAAAACAACATGCGGGTTTTTCAGGGATGGGGCGCGAGCGCGGTCCAGGTCGATCCTGCCACGGTCGATTGGCAAGCGATCACGGCCAGGAATCTGCCGTATCGGTTCCGGCAGGACCCGGGGCCGGACAATGCCCTCGGCCGGGTCAAGTTCATGTTCCCGAACAAGTACCACGTCTACTTGCACGACACGCCTCGACGGGAGCTGTTCTGGAAAGTGGCCAGGGATTTCAGCTCAGGGTGCATAAGGGTTGAAAAACCTTTCGAACTGGCCGAGTACCTCCTTTCAGATCGGCCGGAGTGGACCAGAGAGCGGATCGAGGCGACGATTGCCACCAACGTGGAGAGAACCGTCACCATCAACCGGCCGATACCCGTTCACCTTTCCTATTGGACGGCCTGGGCCGACCAGGACGGCACCATAAATTTCAGGCGCGACATTTACCGGCGCGACGAACGTCTTTACGCGGCCCTGCAGGATCAACCGGTCCCTCCCCTCGCCCCGTCGCCAAAAAACTGACGCGATCAGGTGGGGGACGTTCATAAGATTATAAGATTAGTGCTGCTGAGCGCCTAATCAGTGGCCTGGGGCAGGCGTGCGGCGGAATGGTTCTTGGTTTTTTGCCGGGGCCGGCAAAAGCAAAATCTTGTCACCACCACCCGGCCTTTGAACAACTTCAGGATGTTTTTTCGCAAAGGAGGCGGTTATGAAAAAGAACGTGGGCGGATTGGATAAGACCCTGCGAATAGTGCTGGGGATAGGCTTGGTCCTGGTGGCATTGTTCGCGCCGATCGGCACGGAATGGCGGATCGGCGTGGCCGCGGTGGCTGCCGTCTCCCTGGTTACCGCCTTCACCGGTCTCTGACCTCTCTGGGCGGTGCTCGGGATCAGCACCCACAAAGAGAAAGAGTAAAAATGGGATCAGACACCATTTTCGCTTTGGAGAACACGTTTCACGCTGGGGTCTCTCGCAGTCTTTCCTCGATCAGCACCCGCAGCTCCATGCGGGCCAGGGTCGCGCCGGGACAGGCGTGGATGCCCGCCCCGTAGAGCAGATTGTTACGGGCATCGCGATCGGGGTCAAAGCGTTCAGCATCTTCAAACGCGGCGGGGTCGCGATTGGCCGCGGCCCAATCGATAAGCAGCTTCTGGCCGGCTGGCAGGTCCTCACCCGCGAGCGTGACTGGACAGGCGGTGACACGGCGGTTGTCGGGCAGGGGCGCGCGGAGGCGGAGCAGTTCGTCGGTGAAGGCATTGGTTCGCTCCGGATGCTTGCGCAGCCAGTCTTGCCAGGCGGGTTCGGCCTCCAGAAATTCGAGCACTGTCTCAAACGATTTCGCCATGGTGCCCACCTCGCCGGCGGTCCAGTTGCGCAGGATGCTGACGATTTCAGCGTCAGTGAGCGGCCTGCCCTCCACGCGGTCGTGAAGCAGACGGGCAGTCAAGTCTGCATCCGAGCCATCTCCCCGGGTACGACGTGCCCCCAGTTCCCGGCCCACCAGTTCCGCCAGCACTGCCGCATTTTCGAGCAAGCCTTCCCGGTCTCCAGCGGCCACCGCCGCTTCGTGGGCAAAGAACCAGGTGGACAGGGCCTCGTCCATATCCTCTTTCCAACCCAAAAAATCGCAGAGCAAGCGAACCGCCAGGCGATGGGCGAAACGGGGATCGCGGCGCTGCGGGAGCAGGCGGCGGACGGTTTCCCGGCAGCGCGGTTCAAAAGCATCCACGATTTCCCGGGTGAAATATCGGTCCGTCAGCGCCCGGAAGGCGGTGTGCTCCGGCGGATCCATGCCGTTGGGAATGGCGGGGTGTTTGGCGGACACCGAGCTGCTGAAAAGATCATGCTCCAACAAGGCGCGCATCACATCCGCATGGCGGGTCAGGCGCAGGCTGCCGTCGGCCTCCCGCTGAAAAGGATATGAGTTTTGTGCGTTCATGGGGTCTCCTTCTAAAAAAATGGGGTCAGACACCATTTTCGCCATGGCCCCGTGCAGTGCAGATCCGATGAAAATGAAGAAAATGGTGTCTGACCCCATTTTTCTTGATCATCATGCCTATCGACCTTATTTTGCAAGCTAATTCAATGAAAAATCCTTGACAAGCCATTTTGAGATGAGCTATCAACTTTCGTTTACCATCCTAAAAATGTTTGAGTGCTTCAACCTGCAGGTGCAAGATCTCCACCCGCACCATCCAAAGCACCTCCCTCAAGGACAAGATAATTCCGCTCGACTATTGCGCGCCATAACCCCCAAGGAGTCCAATTATGATCAGCTATCGCCAGGAATTGTGGTTCAACGTGCCCGGACGACGGGCCTTTATCAATATCACCCCCCAGGTGGATGAAGCCTTGCGGACGGCCGGGGTGAAGGAAGGGCTGGTGCTGGTCAATGCCATGCATATCACCGCCTCGGTTTTCATCAATGACGATGAGGCGGGACTTCATCATGATTACGAGGTCTGGCTGGAAAAGCTGGCGCCGCATGAGCCGGTGAACCAGTACCGCCACAACGGCTACGAGGACAACGCCGACGCCCACCTCAAGCGCCAGGTGATGGGCCGGGAAGTGGTGGTGGCGATCACCAACGGCAAGCTGGATCTTGGCCCCTGGGAACAGATCTTCTACGGGGAATTTGACGGCGGCCGCAAGAAACGGGTGCTGGTCAAGATCATCGGGGAATGAAACAGGCAGGATGGGAAGGACGGCGATTCGGCATGGCGGCGGTTTTGGGCGCCTGGCCGGCCCGAACCCGGTGACGGACTGACGCCCCGAGGCCGGCGGCCGGCAACCTAAGGATGTTGGCGCGCGCGCCGGAACCGCCCTGCTTATCGAGGCAGTTCCGGCACGGCCGGGGTGATTTTCAGCCGAAATTGAGGCCGCAGTCCGGGCACTCGCTGGAGGTGGAGGGAAAGCGGTAGCCGCAGGCCGGGCAGATGTTTTCCTCGGCCTCGGGGTTGAAGACGGCGTCGCCGGCCACCATCTGGTGGTCGTCGAGGCGGGTCATCCGCCGGTATTCCTGCTCCACGATCCGGGCCGCGTCGGGGGCGTCGTCCCGGCTGACCTCGAGGAGAAAGCTGGAAGGGCAGCAGCTTTTGCTGCAGGACTTTTCGTCGGCGGTGATCCGGCAGGCGATCCGCTCTTCCTTGAGCAGGGCCTCCAGGTGGCGCAGATCGCCCAAAGGACCGCGCTGGATCAGCACCATATCCTCGCCGCCGGTCAGGGCCCCGGCCCGGCCCAGGCGCCGGGCCGCCTGCTCGCTGACCCGGTTCTGCATCTCTCCGCCGGAAAGCAGAACGACCTCGCAGATCCCGCAGGTCTGGATTTCGGCCCGGAATTCACCGCCGCAAACAGGACAATATTTCAGCATCAGATCGTACATCGCACCAACTCCTTGTTTCAGAGGTCAGATGTCAGAAGACAGAGGACAGAGGGGCTGAAAAAGCTATGGTCCGTCTTTCCTTTGCTTAATCCCAGTCTTCCGCGGGGCTGCCAGCCCGCTGGCTTAGCGCTGCTGAGGTTTATTATAAAATAAACCGGCTTAGATCCTCGTCGCCCACTACTTCGGCCAGTTGCTGGCGGACATAGTCGGCGGTTACCTCGAATTTTTCCCCGCTCCGGTCAGGGGCCTCGAAGGCCAGGTTTTCCAGCAGCCGTTCCATGATGGTATGGAGGCGGCGGGCGCCGATATTCTCGGTGCGCGAGTTGACTTCGGCGGCCAGGCGGGCCAGTTCGCGGATCGCCTCGTCGGTGAAGGAAAGCTCGATCCCCTCGGTGGCCATCAGGGCGGCATACTGCTTGAGCAAAGCGTTCTGGGGCTCGGTGAGGATCCGGTAGAACTCCTCCGCCCCCAGGTGGGAAAGCTCGACCCGGATCGGGAAGCGGCCCTGCAGTTCGGGAATCAGGTCCGAGGGCTTGCTGACATGAAAAGCGCCGCTGGCGATGAAGAGAATGTGATCGGTGCGGACCATCCCGTGCTTGGTGGTCACCGTCGAGCCCTCGACGATGGGCAGCAGATCGCGCTGGACCCCTTCCCGGGAAACCTCGGGGCCGTGGCCCCCGCCCCCGCCCTTGGAGGCGATCTTATCGATTTCATCGAGGAAAATGATCCCCGCCTGCTCGGTGCGGCTGATGGCCAGGCGGATCACCCGCTCATGCTCGATCAGTTTTTCCGCCTCGCTCTGGCGCAGAATCTCCATGGCTTCCCGAACCTTGAGGCGCCGCAGCTGGCTTTTGCGGGGCATCATCTTACCGAACATTTCCCGCAGGTTGGATTCCATTTCTTCCATGCCGGCTCCGGAGAAAACTTCCAGCATCGGCATCGGCCGGGCTTGTTCCAGCTCGATTTCCACTTCCCGGTCGTCGAGTTTGCCCTCCCGCAGCATCTTGCGAAATTTTTCCCGGGTACTCTCAACGCTTTCCTGGCTCGGCGTCCCGCCGGCCGCCATGGCCGCTCCGATCCCGGCGCTGTAAGGCAGATTGATAGCCCCGCTGGACGGCGGCGCGCCGGGCCGCCGGGGCGGCGGGGGCGGCACCAGCAGGTCGAGAATCCGTTCCTCGGCCATTACCCCCGCCTTGGTCTGGACCTTGACCCGCTCTTCTTCCCGGACCATGCCGATGGCCAGTTCCAGCAGGTCGCGGATCATCGACTCGACGTCGCGGCCCACATAGCCCACCTCGGTAAACTTGGAGGCCTCGACTTTGAGGAACGGCGACTGGGCCAGGCCGGCCAGGCGGCGGGCGATCTCGGTCTTGCCGACCCCGGTGGGGCCGATCATGATGATGTTCTTGGGGGCGATTTCATCCCGCAGCGGCGGCGGCACCTGGCGCCGGCGCCAGCGGTTGCGCAGGGCGATGGCCACCGAACGCTTGGCGTGGCCCTGGCCGATAATGTAATCATCCAGTTGGCGAACGATCTCGCGGGGAGTCAAAGAGTTGACCGCCGGAGCGTTTTCTTCGTCCTCTCCGGCTGGATTGGCAATGGGCATAATCATCGTGCAACCTCGTTAAAGCTGAAATTATTTGCCCTGGAGAGCGCCATGGCCCCGGGGAAAAAGGGCCGTTGCCCTGCTCCGGCGGCGCCTGGTTTCCGGCGGCCGGCAAAACCCGGCCCGGGGCAGGCCGGCCGGCGGCGCTAGAGTCACGCTGCCGCCCGGTTCACAGGGTTTCCAGGTGGATATGGGTATTGGTGTAGATGCAAAGGCCGCCGGCGATCTCCAGGGCCGAGCGGCAGATCTCCGGGGCCTCGAGGCCGCTGTGGGCCACCAGGGCCTGGGCGGCGGCCTGGGCATAGGGCCCCCCGGAGCCGATGGCCAGAATGCCGTCGTCGGGTTCGATGACATCCCCGTTGCCGGAAATCAGCAGGGAGCGCTCGACGTCCACCGCCACCAGCAGGGCCTCGAGGCGGCGCAGCATCCGGTCGGTGCGCCACTCCTTGGCCAGCTCCACCGCCGCCCGCAGCAGGTTGCCGCCGTATTGCTCCAGTTGCTGTTCCAGCTTGTCGAACAGGGTAAAGGCATCGGCGGTGGCCCCGGCGAAACCGGTGATCACCCGGCCATGGTAAAGCCGGCGGATCTTGCGAGCCTGGTGTTTGACCACCACGTTGCCCAGGGTCACCTGGCCGTCGCCGGCCATCGCCACCATGCCCCGGTGGCGGACCGCCACCACGGTTGTCGAACGTATTTTCATTTTTTTGATCCTTGTTGGTTTAGGCCGGCCCAGCGCCGGTTGACCGCCGCCGCGCCGTTGTTGTTCTCAACCGTTGGCCCGGGGGTGAGCCTTGTCGTACACCGCCGTCAGATGGTCCAGGTTGAGGTGGGTATAACGCTGGGTGGTGGACAAGCTGGCATGGCCCAGCAGTTCCTGCACCGTGCGCAAATCCGCCCCCATCTCCAGCAGATGGGTGGCAAAGGAATGGCGCAGGGCGTGGGGGCTTACCCGGGCGGGAATCCCGGCCCGTTCGGCATACATCTTGACCAGCCGCTCGATGCTGCGGGTGGTCAGCCGGCCGCCCCGGGCGTTGACGAACAGGGCCTGCCGGTCGCCGCCGGCCCGCAGCAGGCTTTCGCGCTGGGGCAGGTAAGCCTCCAGGGAACCCAGGGCGGGGGTGCCCAGTGGCACCAGGCGCTCCTTGTTGCCTTTGCCCCGCACCCGGACCATGCCCTGGTCGAGATCGACCTGGTCCAGGTTCAGGGCCGCCAGTTCCGCCACCCGCATCCCCGAAGAGTAAAGCATTTCCAGCACCGCCCGGTCGCGGGCGGCGAAAGTGTCGGCGGGACCGGGCATCTCCAGCAGCGAAAAGACCTCATCGACGCTCAGGACCGTCGGCAGATAGCCCTCGCTTTTGGGGGCGGCGATGGCGGCGGCGGGGTCGGTCTTAATTATCCCGTTTTTGACCAGGTAGCGGAAAAAGGTCCGCAGGGCGGAAAGCTTGCGGGCCACCGATGAGCTCTTGTTGCGGCCGTGCAGGCTGTAAACGAAGGCCCGCACCCGCCGGGCATCGAGATCCGCCACCGCGGAAACCGGGCCAAAACCCCGGTCGGTGGCGACAAACTCGCTTAAATCTCCCCGGTAACTGCTGACGGTATGGACCGAGTAGCCCCGTTCCACCTTGAGCCACTGCAAAAAAGCCTCTATATGTGCGCCAATGGCCTCACTCATCGAATCCCCGTTAAGCAAGCGGCCAACCCCGGGAACTGCCCCCGGGAAATCGGCGGGCAGCGGTGGAGTCGGGCCGGCAGGCCAAGGCGCCGGATGACCCCGGGTCGCGCCTGCGGCCTGAGCCCTGAACCAACCGGGCCAGCCGGAGCGCTCGCCGCCGTTGACCAGGACCGGTTGCCCGGGCCGGGGCCGGGCCTGCCAACGCCTTGCACCCTACCACAGGCCGCTTTTTTTGGAAAGAGATTGCCCAATGGTCCGGCTTCATTTATGCTGTTAATTTGTCGGCGCCATTAAAGGCTGCAGCGCCGCCGGGGCGGTCCTGCCAAGCGGTTGTTTCCGCCCGATCGGCCGGCCCGGGATCTATTTCACGCCGATATTCACCCCGGCTCGGAGGCCGGTCAACCTTCAGGAGTGGCAGCAATGGCGAAACAGAACTTTGAAGAGGCCATGGCCCGGCTGGAAAAGATCACCCGGGAGCTGGAGGCCGGCGAACTCAGCCTGGAACAGTCGCTGAAAAAGTTTGACGAGGGCATCCGGCTCACCGAATTCTGCCGCAAAACCCTGGATGAAGCGGAGAAGAAAGTCGAAATCCTGCTGCAAAAAAACGGCGAAATTGTCGCCGAACCCTTCAGCGGGCCCAACGAAGAGTAAAGCCGCGGACATTTGTCAGTCATGGATATCAAGCAATTTCTGGCCGCCAGGCGGGAAGAGGTGGAAAAGGCCCTGGCCGAACTGCTGCCGCCCCCTGCGGGCCCCCTGGCCGGCCATATCGAGGCCATGCGCTACAGCCTGTTAGCCGGGGGCAAACGGGTGCGGCCCATTCTCTGCCTGGCCGCCGCCGAGGCCCTGCGGGCCGACTCCAAGCCCCTGCTGCCCCTGGCCTGCGCCCTGGAGTGCATCCACACCTATTCGCTGATCCACGACGATCTGCCCGCCATGGATGACGACGATCTGCGGCGGGGCATGCCCACCAGCCACAAGAAATTCGGGGAAGCGGCGGCCATCCTGGCCGGCGACGGCCTGCTCAGTTTCGCCTTCGAACTGCTGGCCCGCCCCCTGCCGGCGGCGAGCATCAAAGCCGCAGATCAATTGCGGCTGACCCACAATATCGCCGTGGCCATCGGGCCCCTGGGGATGGTGGGCGGCCAGGTGCTGGATATCGAAGCCGAAGGCCGGGGGGGCCGGATCAGCCTGGAAGAGCTGCAACGGATTCACCGCTGCAAAACCGGCGCCCTGATCACCGCCGCGGTCCAGACCGGAGCCATCGCCGGCGGCGCCGACGCCCGCCAGTACGCGGCCCTGACCGCCTACGGGCAACAGATCGGCCTGGCCTTCCAGATCGTCGACGATCTTCTCAATGTGACCAGCGACGCCGCCACCCTGGGCAAGGCCGCCGGCAGCGACGCCGCCCGGGGCAAGGCCACCTACCCCGCCCTGCTCGGCCTCGATACCACCAGGGCCAAGGCCGCCGAGGCGGTGACGGCGGCTCTGCAGGCCCTGGAAATTTTTGACCACCAGGCCGATCCCCTGCGGGAGCTGGCCCGCTATATCTCTGCCCGGACCCATTAAGCCGAACCGGCGACCGGGAGTTTTCAGCGGCTTATTCTTTTCTCTTTACCGTCCAGCGGACGTTTAGGCATTTTGCGAGGTTGCCAGTTATCATGAGTGGAAAAACGAAAATTACGACCAGCGGCGCCCGCCTGTTGAGCGCCATCAACTCTCCCCAGGACCTGCGCTGTCTGCCGGCGGATAAACTGCCCCAACTGGCCGGGGAACTGCGGGAGATGATCATCAACACCCTGGCCGAAACCGGCGGTCATCTTGCTCCCTCCCTGGGGGTGGTGGAACTGACCCTGGCCCTGCACTATGTTTTCAATACCCCGGCGGACAAAATCATCTGGGACGTGGGCCACCAGTGCTACGCCCACAAGCTGCTGACCGGCCGCCGCGACCAATTCGCCACCCTGCGCCAGTATGGCGGTATCAGCGGTTTTCCCAAACGCAGCGAAAGTGAATACGACACCTTCGACACCGGCCACAGCAGCACCTCCATTTCCGCCGCTTTGGGCATCGCCGCCGGCAGTGAGCTGAAAGGGGAAAACAACAAGACCATCGCGGTGATCGGCGACGGCTCGATGACCGGCGGCCTGGCCTTCGAGGGCCTCAACCAGGCCGGTCACCTGGGCAAGAACCTGATCGTGGTCCTCAACGACAATGAAATGTCGATTTCCCCCAACGTCGGCGCCCTGTCGAGCTTTCTGAGCCGCAAGCTCACCGGCCGGACCATGGTTCGCATCAAAAAGGATCTGGAGCACGTCCTCAAAAACTTCCAGATGGGGGAAAACATAATCCACCTGCTCAAGCGCAGCGAGGAGAGCCTGAAGGGCTTTTTCACCCCCGGCATGCTGTTTGAAGCCCTCAAGTTCAAGTATGTCGGGCCCATTCCCGGCCACCGCCTGGAGGCCCTGCTGGAAACCTTCCGCAATGTCCGCGATTTCAACGAAGGGCCGGTGCTGATCCACGTGATCACCACCAAGGGCAAGGGTTACCCGCCGGCCGAGGAGCGTCCCGGCGATTACCATGGAGTAGGGCCCTTCGAGATCAGCAGCGGCAAGATCAAAGCGACGGACGGGCCGCCCAGCTACACGAAAATTTTCGGCGACACCCTGGTGGAACTGGCCGGCCGCGACCCGCGGATTTGCGCCATTACCGCCGCCATGCCCACCGGCACCGGCCTGGGTAAATTCGCCGAGCAATACCCCGATCGCTTCTTCGATGTCGGCATTGCCGAACAGCACGCCGCCACCTTTGCCGCCGGCCTGGCCAGTGAGGGTCTGCGGCCGGTGGTGGCGGTTTATTCCACCTTCCTCCAGCGGGCCTTCGACCAGGTGATCCACGACATCTGTCTGCCCGAGTTGCCGGTGATCTTCGCCATCGATCGCGGCGGGGTGGTGGGTGATGACGGCCCCACCCATCACGGGGTTTTCGATCTCTCCTTCCTGCGGATGATCCCCAACCTGCTGCTGATGGCCCCCAAGGACGAAAACGAGTTGCGTCACATGCTTTATACCGCGCTCCACTCTCCCGGCCCCACGGCGATTCGCTATCCGCGGGGAGCCGGACTCGGGGTCGAACTGGAGCAGGATTTGCGCAAGATACCTTTCGGCAAGGGGGAGCTGCTGCGCGAGGGCGAGGACATGCTGCTGCTGCCGGTGGGCAACCGGGTTTACCCGGCCCTGGAGGCGGCGGCGGGCCTGGAGAAAATGGGTATTTCGGCGGCGGTGATCAACCCCCGCTTTATCAAGCCCCTGGACGGAGACCTGATCGCCGACTGGGCCCGCAGAACCGGCAAGCTGATCACGGTGGAAGACAACGTCCGGGCCGGGGGCTTTGGTTCCGCGGTGCTGGAAATGCTCCAGCGCCGGGGCCTGACCGGGGTCAGGGTTAAATCCCTGGGCCTGCCCGATCGCTTCCTGGAGCACGGCAGCCAGCAGCAGCTCTGGCACCTGGCCAGAATCGACGCCGCGGCCATCAGTGCCGCCGCCATGGAGCTTGCCGGCCAGCCGGCCGGTTGAAGTTGACCGGGGCCCAAAAAAAAGGGGGAAACCGGCTTGGTACGGTTTCCCCCCATTTATATTCCGACCGGCGGGATCGAAGCCGCCGGGAGCTGCTGTTTTATTCGAAACGGCGATCCAGCTCCTGCTGAACCTCTTTACTGATGTCCAGGGTATCGGCGGCGTAAAGCAGGCCGGTGCGGCTGCGCAGGCCCTTCATGGTGTATTCCAGGATCAGGTCATAGCCGTTCTTGCGGCCGATCTCTTCGATGATTTCATTGAGTTGGCCCAGAATCGGTTCCATTAAACTCTTTTCCAGTTGCTGGACCGCCAACTGAGCATCCTCGTTGCGGACCTCAAACTCCCGGAAGCGGCGCTGCAGCTCGCGCTCCTTCTGGCCCCGGACCTGTTCAGTCCAGACCGAGCTTTTCTTCTCGATCTCGTCCCGCATGGCTTCCAGTTCGACCTGGTCACGTTGCAGGGCCCCTCGATGTTTATCGAACTCGGCCTCGATCTGGCTCCGGGCCTCCACGGCCACCTTGGCCTGATCAAGCACGCTCTGAATGCTGATGGTGGCGATTTTCAAGGGGGCGGCCAGCGCCGAACCCAGTCCAAAGGATAACAGCAAAGCAACCGCCAGCAATGGGGCTATAAGCTTGTTCTTCATAATCTTCGATACTCCCTGTTTTGATGCTTAAACTCAAGTTGCGGCTGGCGCACCTCTAAAAAAAATCCGGGCCGAGTCACCCCGGCCCGGATGTGCGGGTGTTTCAACCTCGCATACTTTTTTGGCAACCGCGGCCGGAACAAGGGGCCTGGGCTTGGGGCTCCGCCTCCGGGACCGCAGGTACCCGCCGGCTTGGTCCGGCAGTTGCGGGCATCCTCCGGGATGCCGAGAGCGCCCGCCTCCGTGCCGCCGACGGTGGAATGCTTAGCGGAGAATGACGAAATCGGCCCGGCGATTCAGGGACCAGGAAAGTTCGTCCTGGCCGAAGCTGATCGGCCGTTCCTCGCCGTAGCTGATGGTCTCCAGGCGACCGGCGGCGACCCCCATATCCATCAGATACTTCCTGGCGCTCATGGCCCGGCGCTCACCCAGAGCCATGTTGTATTCCCGGGTGCCGCGCTCGTCGGTATTGCCTTCGATCCGGACCCGAACCCGGGGATTGTCAATCATGTAATTGCCGTTGCTGATCAGCCGTTCTTCCTGGTCGCCGCGAATGTTGGAGCGGTCGAAATCGTAATAAACGGGGAACAGCGGCCCGGTGGTCCGGCCTTCGAGGAGGGCCAATTCTACATCGGGGGTATCGGTCAGGGCTTCTTCACCCGCCGGTCCGGGCCAGGTCTGGCCGGGTTCCCAGGTGGTGGGGGCACGCTCGGTCACGGCGGGCTCGGTCGCCGCACCCGGATCAACCTTGACCGGCTTGGCACAGCCGAAAGCGAACAGAGAAACAGCACAAGCAATCGCCACCGCGCTTAAAATCCGTTTCATTTCCATCTTCATGGCCCTCTTTCCTTTTGGAAGGTTATTATTCTGCGGGTTGTATGGCTGGCCATCTTACAACTTGATGCCACCACAATTAACGGCACAATGTATATAAAAGACGCTAAAGTTTCAAGGTGTATTTCCAATTGAGCCCTCTACGGGTAACGCTTTGCCGGACCAGGCTCACCGGCTGGCCGATTAATGTTACCGGCCGGAACCTTTGCCCCGGGCCGAAACACCCCCAACCCGGTCCGCCGGCGTGAGGCCATTGCCGGCGGCGCTACATTTCCCTTTGACATCATCGGCAAAACCGGTAATTTCTATCGGCCTGCCGACAGGCTCTCACCCAAACCATCCACCTTTGCAAAACTCCTGCCGGCTGATTCCGACAACCTCGCAAAAACCCGCCAAGCAGGTTGGTCGGCGATGCGAAAACAATTAGTTACGAAGCGCTCCCGGTCGTCGTCGCGGCTTTTTGCGACGTCAACAATTCTGCCATGACTCCATTGAGGGTTGCTGATGAACCAAGACAAGGCCAGTCTGCAGGCCCTGACAGCCTCCGGTCCCCACGGTACTTTCTTCGGGGTTTCGCAGGAGTGCTTCGACCGCGTCTGGCAATCCCTGACTGCCGACCAGGGCGACTCCGTCACCTATGTCTCGATGGAGATCGGGGCCGACCGGGATGTCTATCATCCGGTCAAGGACCGGCTCCAGAAACTGGCGGCAACCGGCGATCTTTCTCCGGAACTGGCTTCCTGGGCCGAAAAATTCATCAACGGGCCCAGCAAAATTCCCATCTACAGCGGCGGCCTGGGAATCCTGGCCGGCGATACCCTGAAAAGCTTCGCCGACTGCCATCTGCCGGTGGCGGCGGTTTCCCTGCTCTATCGGCGCGGCTACTTTTCCCAACTGGTTGACATGAATCTCGGCCAGGTGGTCTGGTCAAAGGAATGGTCGCCGGCGAAAGTGCCGGGCCTGTACCTGCTCCACCAGCCCGGTGATCCCGCCACGCCCCTGACGGTGACGGTGAATTTCCACGACCGCGACGACCGGCCCATTCGGGCGGTGGCCCAGCTCTGGATGAAGCTGGAGACCAGCAACGATCTCGACTTTTTCGTGCCGGAAATTCTCCTGGACTACGATCTGCCCGAGTCGCCGGAATGGATCAGAAACGCCTCCCATCAGCTCTATGACAGCAGCTCGGAATCGGCCAAGGCCATCCAGCGCCGGCTGCTCGGCGCCGGGGTGCTGCCGGTGATGCAGGTCCTCGGCCTAACCGCCAAAACCATCCATCTCAATGAACAGCACGGGGTGGTCCTGGTGCTGGCCCTGATCACCGAAATTCTCCATCATCGCCTGGGCGACGATTTTCGCGCCACCGCCAGCGATCAGGATATCCTGGCGGCGGCGGAAGAAGCCGCCCGCCGGGTGGTCTATACGATTCACACCCCGGTCAAGGCCGGCCATGATCGCTTTCCCAGCTCCCTTTATCATGGCCTGGAGCACTCGTTTTTCCGCCGCATCCTCCAACTCCTGGCCCAGGATGACCAAAACCCCGAGGTCTACAACTTCACCGCCCTGGCCATGCGGGTCAATCGGGCCACCAACAGCGTCAGCCGGCTCCACCGGGAAGTGACCCGAACCCAGTTTCCCCAGTACCGGCAGAGAATAACCGCCATTACCAACGGGGTGCACCATCTCACCTGGATCAGCGACGCCAAGGCCGAAGTTTATGACGCTTTCCCCGAGTTGGGCGGCTGGCGCCGCGACCCCGGGGCCTTTGCCGGGGCGGAAAAGCTGGTGGCCAACCCCAAATTCCGGCGGGCTTTTGTCGACGCCTGGGCCAAAGACAGCGAGCAGCTCATCAACTCCGTCAACGGCATGCTCTCCCACCATCGCCATCAGCGAGTTTCCACCTGGATCGATCCCCCCAACTACCTCTCCTACCTGAGCAAGGCCGATGGACTGCTCGACCCCGGGGTGTTCACCTTTGGCTTTGCCCGCCGATTTTCCACCTACAAGCGGGCCGACCTGATTTTTGAAGACCTGGACCGCCTGGCCGCCATCCTGACCACCAACGGCTGGCCGGTCAACTTCATTTACGCCGGCAAAGCCCATCCGGCCGACGAGCCCGGCAAGATTCTGATTAAAAACATCCTCAATGTCCAGGAGGAGCTTTTCAAGAAAAGCAAGGGGCTGGCCAAACTGGTATTCGTCTCCGACTACGACATGGCGGTGGCCAAGCTGATGGTGGCCGGCTGCCACGCCTGGCTCAATTCTCCCAAGCGGCCTTTGGAAGCCAGCGGCACCAGCGGGATGAAGGCGGCGATGAACGGGGTGCCCAATGTCAGCATCATGGACGGCTGGTGGGTGGAGGGCTATCACCAGGGCAAGACCGGCTGGAAGTTCGGTTACGAGGGGCCGATAACGGCGGAGATGCTCAGCGAACACCGGGCCGAACTCCTTTACCGGGAGGACGCCGCCTCTTTTTACGAGATGCTGCCCGAGCTGCTCGGAGCCTTTTACCAGCGCCGGGAAAGCAGCGATTTCCTCGACCGCTGCATCATGAACCTGACCCTGAACTGCCCGATTTTCAATACCCACCGGATGGCGGCGGAATACGTGGAGCGCTACCAGCTCCAATTGCCGGCGGAACTCGCCGCCCGGATGGAAAAATTCCGCGCCCTTTATCGCAGCGACGATTCGGCATAGCCTGGCGCCGGCGGCGCCGCTGAACGGCCGGCGGCCAAGCCTGAATCGCTTACCGGCAACCTATAACCTTGCAGGATTTTGCCATGTGGAGTTCCAAGGATATCTATTTCATTTCCGACAGCACCGGGATTCTGGCTACCAACCTGGGCCATTCGATGCTGCGCCAGTTTCCCGAGGTCAACTTCCACGAAGAGCGTTTCCCTTTTATCCTGACCCGGGAGGCGGCGGAAAAGACCCTGGCCTACATCCTCAAGCACTCCGGCGGCCGCCGGCCCATCATTTTCAGCACCATTATGAACGAAGAACTCCGCCAGATTTTCGATCATCCCGAGGTGGAATTATTCGACGCCTTCGAGGTCTTTCTCGAACGCCTGGAGTCCTGCCTGGAAACCAGGGCCCTGAGGGTGCCGGGCTTCTCCCGCCACGTGGACAACATCACCATGGCCAAGCGGGTGGAGGCCATTCATTTCTGCCTGGAGCATGATGACGGGATCCGGCCCGACGAAACCGACGATGCGGAAGTGATCCTGCTGGGGGTTTCCCGCACCGGCAAAACCCCGGTCTGTGTATATCTCGCCACCCAGATGGGCCTCAAGGCCGCCAACTTCCCCCTGACCGCGGAATACCTCAAGGAGTACAGGCTGCCCGAATCATTGCGCCGCAACGTCCGCCGGATCGTGGGGCTGACCACCACTCCGGAGCTGCTCCACAATGTCCGGGAGCAGCGCTACCGCGAGAGCGACTACGCCAAGCTGGCCACCTGCAGCAAGGAAATCAAGCAGGCGGAGCAGATCTTCAGCAATTACAACGTGCCGATCATTTCCACCGCCGGCCGCTCCATCGAAGAAATCGCCACCCAGGTAACCCAGGAACTGGGCCTGAGCAGAAAGCCGGCCGACCTCAGCAATCCCCTCTGATCAATCGCAAAAGCTAGAAACCGGCCTGCCTCTGCCGACCGGGGCGGTTAATCTGCGCCGGAGCCTGCTGGGCCGAGACGATGTCCCGCCAACCGGCAAATAAGGGCCGCCGCTTTGACTGTCGGCGAATTGGTTTCCCTGCCGGGCCGGAATTCAGCTTGTCGAATCCTGGCTCCGGGGACTTGTTCCCCGTGGCTTAAAGGTTGATGATCTCGAGCGGTTCGGCCCGGCCGATTTCCCCGTGCAGAAGGCTGATATATTTTATTTCCCGCCAGTCCAGGCCAAGAAGGCCGGCCCCGAAGGCATCAACCGCCACCGGATCGAAACTGGCCGCCAGCAGGCCCGGGGGAGGATGGCAGACGGGACCGCCAAGATGGGATTGAGCCAGGCCGATGGTGGCATCAAGCAAGGTAAAATCGGGGGCGCGATAACGGTTGAGATCGGCCACCGCTCCTTGAATATCCCGGTGGAAGGCGGCCTTCTTCCAATGTCCTCCCCGCTGATAATGCCCCGGCGGGGCGGCCCCCATCATGTTTTTCAGGGTCAGGGTGGCTTTAGCCAGGGTGTGGGCCTTGAGGACCGGCAGCGAAATGATGAAGGAATCAAAAAGCAGCCGGGGCAAATACAACTCCGGCCAGCGCCGGCAATCTTCCCTTACCAGGCGGACCGAAGGGAGCCGGTTGAGGTCGACCAGTTCGATGCCTTTAGCCGCCGCCAGTTCGCGGTAACCCAGCCTGGCAAAGCAATGGCCGGTGTCATAAGTCTTGGCGCCGCAGCCCTCGGCGATGATGAGCTCAACCTTGGGCAGGGCCGCTTGCAGGTAATCCACCAGGGCCGCCGCCAGTTCCACCGGGGTGGTGATCGGCGGCGGCGCGGCTTTCACCAGGTTGGGTTTAAGCAGAATCCGGCGTTGCCCTTTAAGGGCGCCGATCAGGCCCGCCCGATCCAGCAGACGGGCCACTTCACCAACCCAATCATCCCGGTGCGGGCAGATGTAAACCACGCCCGGTTGGACTTTTTTTGCCTTCTTCATGCTCCTCCTTGTCGCTTGCCGGCGCCTGGCCGCCATTTCTAGCATAAAAGCCCGGCCCGGCCAACCCTGCCCGGCCCCGATCCCGACCATTCCCAAGGCGTTGCGAAAGTTAGGTTGTAAAAAACCACCTCTGCCGCTAGGCTAATTAATAAACCATAATTCCCATCAAAAATGTGACCGGATTGGTGTTTCTTTGATGAACCCGCAAATCCGCTCAGCCCTGGGCATGGCCACGGTTTACGCCCTTTTTGGGGTAGCCTGGATTTTTTTCAGCGACCGCCTGCTGCTTGACCTGGCCTGGGACCAGGAAAGCCTCAGCGCCATGCAGACCTACAAGGGTTGGTTTTTCGTGCTGATTACCTCCATCCTGGTTTTTCTGCTGGTGCTGCGCACCGAATACCGTTTCCGTTATATCGAGGACCGCTTCCGCAGCCTGGTGGAAACCAGCACCGACTTGATCTGGGAGGTTGATCACCGCGGCAACTATACCTACGTCAGCCCGGCGGCAGAAACCCTGCTCGGTTACCAGGCCGAGGAGATCATCGGCAAGAGCCCCTTCGACTTCATGCCTCCCGAAGAAGCCTTGCGAATCAGGGAATTCTGGGCCGCCACCATCGCCCAAAAGCAACCCATCACCAACCTGATCAACACCAACCTCCACCGCCAGGGCCGGCCGGTAATAATGGAAACCAGCGGGGAGCCCTTCTTCGACCAGCAGGGCAACTGGCAGGGTTACCGGGGCATCGACCGCGACATTACCGCCCGGCTCAGATCCGAATCACAACTGGAACGCCTCGCCTACTATGATCCCCTGACCAACCTGCCCAACCGGCTGCTGCTGCAAATCCGCCTCAAAGATGCCATGGAGCAGGCCGCCCGCCGCCAGACTTTGGTCGGGGTCCATTTCATCGATCTTGATCAGTTCAAAGTGATCAACGACAGCTTCAGCCACCAGCGCGGCGATGAACTGCTGGTTATGGTCGGCGAACGCTGGGGCAACTCCTTGCATCACCACCACACACTGGCCCGGTTCGGGGGCGATGAATTCATCGTGATCCAGGAGCTGCAAGCCGGTCCCGAGGAGGCGGCGGAAACGGCTGAAAAGCTGCTGGCCACTCTAGCCGAGCCTTTTGCCCTGCCCGGCGGCCACGAAATTTACCTGGGGGCCAGCATCGGAATCAGCATTTTTCCCACCGATGGCGAAACCACCGCCGATCTGCTGAGAAAGGCCGAAGCGGCCATGTATTACGGCAAGGAGCAAGGCCGCAACCAGTATTGTTTATATTTCACCACCATGAGCACCAATAGCCGGGAGAATTTACGCCTGGAAGCGGCTCTGCGCCAGGCGGTGGAGCGCAACGAACTGCAGCTTTATTACCAGCCCAAGTTTGACCTGCACAGCAACACGGTGATCGGGGTCGAAGCCCTGGCCCGCTGGCCCCAGAAAAATGGCGAGTCAATTCCCCCGGCCCGCTTTGTGCCCCTGGCCGAAAAAACCGGTCAGATCGAAACCATCGGAGCCTGGGTACTTAATGAAGCCTGCCGGCAGCTGCGGGCCTGGCGCGATCAGGGCTTGCCGGAGCTGCATATGGCGGTCAATGTCTCCCCCCGCCAGTTCCGGGCCGGCAACCTGGCCGAGGTGGTGGCCGCCGCCTTGCGGGAGCACGGGATCCCCCCCCATCTGTTGGAGTTGGAGATAACCGAAAGCATTCTGATGGACAAACCGGACGAAGCGGCCATCCTGCTGGAAAAATGCACCCGGCTCGGGGTTACGGTGGCTCTGGACGACTTCGGTACCGGTTACTCCAGCTTTGCCTATCTCAGCCGTTTCCCCATCAGCGCCTTGAAGATCGACCGCTCCTTTGTCCACAACCTGGACAAACGCCCCAATGCCGCGGTGATTATCGACTCCATCATCAGCCTGGTTCGCCGCATGGGCCTGAAGGCGGTGGCCGAAGGAGTGGAAACCGCCAAACAGTTGGCCTATCTCCGGCAGCGCGGCTGCGATCAAATTCAGGGCTACCTGGTCAGCCGCCCCCGGCCGGCTCCGGAAATTGTCAAAATGCTTGAAGAATTCAATCTAAAAACTTAATATAAAGGATATTTTGATGCCGGTAAAAAAGGTTGTCACCAGCGAAAAACTACCGATCAAGCTCTGGCTGGATCAGGTCGATGCCGGGGCCATGGAACAGGCGAAAAACCTGGCCAACCTCCCCTTCATCTTCCGCCACGTAGCCCTGATGCCCGATACCCATCAGGGCTACGGGATGCCCATCGGCGGAGTGATCGCCACCGAGGATATGGTGATTCCCAACGCGGTGGGGGTGGATATCGGTTGCGGCATGGGGGCGGTACAAACCTCCCTGACCGAGATCAGTCCCGACAAACTGAAGCTGGTACTGAGCGCGATCCGCCACAAGGTTCCCCTGGGCTTTAAGCATCACCGCCGGCCCCAGGATCGGGATCTGATGCCGCGGCCGCCCGCCCCGCTGCCCGAGTTGCCGGTGGTCGCGGAAGAATATCACAACGCCCTTTACCAACTCGGCACGCTGGGTGGCGGCAACCATTTCATTGAAATCCAGAAAGGCAGCGATGGCCACATCTGGTTAATGGTCCACTCGGGCAGCCGCAACCTGGGTTTCAAGGTGGCCAACTATTACAACCGTCTGGCCGCGGCCCTGAACCGCCAGGAAGGCAGCCGGATTCCCCCCGGCTGGCAACTGGCCTACCTGCCCATCGCCAGTCCCGTCGGCCAGAGCTATCTCCATGAGATGGGCTATTGCGTGGACTTCGCCTATGCCAATCGCGCCCTGATGATCAGCCGGATCAAGGAAGCTTTGCAGGAGGTGCTTGGCCAGGTTACCTTTGCCCCGGTGATCAATATCGCCCATAACTACGCGGCCCTGGAAGAACATTACGGCAAGCGGGTGATCGTTCACCGCAAGGGGGCCACCCGCGCCCTGGCCGGGGAGATCGGGATCATTCCCGGCTCCCAGGGCACCCCCAGCTATCTGGTACGGGGGCGGGGCAACCCCGAGAGCTTCAGTTCCTGTTCCCACGGCGCGGGGCGCAAAATGGGCCGCAAACAGGCCCAGCGTCAACTTAATCTTGAGCAGGAGAAGAAACGGCTGGATCAGCAGGGCATAATTCATGCCGTCCGTTCGGCCCGGGACCTGGACGAAGCCGCCGGGGCCTACAAGGAGATCGATCAGGTGATCAGCGATCAGCTCGATCTGGTCGAGGTACTGGTGGAACTTCGTCCCCTGGCGGTGATCAAAGGATAAAGTGCCCGAGTCATCGCAGCGTCCGGGCCCGGATCCGCGGCCCGGCGGGCTAACCTTGGCTTAACAATCCGCCGGAGTCTGTTCAGGGGCCCGGCAAGCTTTGCCAATCCCCCTGGGCCGGAACTCCGCCACTCCTCGGACCGACCTCCTCCCGCTGGCGTTTCTCCGTCGTATATGCTATGATCAGTCCTTTTTCAATCGAGGCTGCCGGCATGTTGACCATCCAGAATCTTTCCATTCAATACGGCGACAAACACCTCTTCAAGAACGTTTCGGCCCGGGTAAACCCCCAGGACCGCATCGGGCTGGTGGGGGTCAACGGCGCGGGCAAGACCACCCTGATGAAAATCATGGCCGGCACCGCCATGGTCGATGAAAAAATAGTGCTGCGCAGCAAAAGGGCCACCGTGGGCTACCTGCCCCAGGAGTTGGAATCCTTCCCCGCCGGACGCACCCTCTACGAGGAGGCTGAAAGCGCCTTTGCCGAAGCCCTGGCCTTGCAGCGCGAACTGGCAGAGCTGAACCGGCAGCTGGCGACCCTGACCGAGGAGAGTCCCGAGTGCCTGACCCTGCTCGAACGGCAGGGCGAGTTGCAGCAAGCCCTGGAGAGCCATGATGTATTCCGGATTCGCTCCCAGGTGGAAAAGGTCCTGGTCGGCCTGGGCTTCCGGGAGGCCGACTTCAACAAGGATTGCCACGCCTTTTCGGGCGGCTGGCAGATGCGCCTGCAACTGGCCAAGCTGCTCCTGGCCGGCCCCGCTCTGCTCTTGCTCGACGAGCCCACCAACCATCTGGATCTCGATTCCCTGACCTGGCTCGAGGATTTCCTCCAGTCCTACCAGGGCGCCCTGGTCATGATTTCGCACGACCGTTCCTTCATCGACAATATCTGCACCTCGATCTGGGAATTGAGCCTGGGCAACCTCACCGTATACAAGGGCAATTACAGCCAGTACCTGCGCCAGAAGGAAGAACGCCTGGAGATTCAGCGGGCCGCCTGGGAAAACCAGCAGGCCAACATCCAGCAGACCATGCGCTTCGTCGAACGCTTCCGGGCCAAATCCACCAAGGCCAGCCAGGTCCAGAGCCGCCTCAAGCAACTGGACAGGATGGAAAAAATCGAACTGGAGGAAAGCGAGGCCCGGGTTGATTTCCGCTTTCCCCCCGCCCCCCCCAGCGGCCGTCTGGCCGTGGAGGTACGGCAACTGACCAAAAGCTACGGCCCCCTGCAGGTCTTCAGCGGCCTAAATTTGCTCCTGCAACGCGGGGAGAAAGTGGCAGTGGTGGGGGTCAACGGGGCCGGCAAATCCACCCTGGTCAAAACTCTGGCCGGCCTGGTGGCGCCCGACGGTGGCGAGATCCGCTTCGGCCACAATGTCCGCGCTTCCTACTTCGGCCAGCACCAGGCCCAGGACCTGGATCCCGGCCTGACGGTGTTTGACACGGTTTTCCAGGCCGCCCCGGAAATGACCGTCACCCAGGTCCGATCGCTGCTGGGAGCCTTTCTCTTCCGGGGTGATGACGCCGACAAGCAGGTGGCGGTTCTCTCCGGCGGGGAAAAAAGCCGGCTGGCCCTGGCCAAGATGATCGCCACTCCCGCCAACCTGCTGATCCTCGACGAGCCCACCAACCATCTGGACATGACCTCCCAGGAGGTTCTGCAGGAGGCCATGCGGCGCTACGACGGGGCGATCATCGTGGTTTCCCACAATCGCCATTTTGTCAACGCCTTCGCCGACAAGGTGCTGGAGATCCGCCAGGGCCGCGGCACCCTGTTTGAGGGCAATATCGACGAATATCTCGACAAACTCCGCCGCGACCGGGAAGCCGCCGGCGACGACAACAGGACAAGGGGGACCGCGATAGCCGCCGGCAAGGGCCGGAACCTGCTGAAATCGGCTCAGCAGGCGAGCCCTGGCGCCGGTCCCGGCCGAGACCAAACCCCGGCGACCGGGGCGCTGGCCGACCCCGCAACCAAGCCGGAAAAGGCCCGGGGCAAGGAAGTCCGGCGCGAGCAGGCCGAGCAGCGGCAGCGCCTCCATCAGCAAATCGGCCCGTTACGGAAAAAGGCGGCCCGGGCCGAGGCCGACCTGGAAAGCCTGGAAGAGCGCAAAAACGAACTGGAACAGCATCTGGCCGACCCGGAAACCTACAACCGCCAGGATGAATTCACCGAATTGAGCAAGGAATACGCCGATCTGGATCGCCGCCTGGAGCGCCTTTACGAACAGTGGGCCCAGTTGAACACCGAAATCGAACGGATCACCAGCCAGCAGGAGTAACCCGTTTCGCCCTTGCCTCGGGCCGCGGGCAGGGCCTGATCAAATGCCATAATCACCGGCCGGCCGGCAGAGCCCCGGCGGCCAATGGCAAAGGCGCCCCTGCGGCTTCCGGTAACCCCGGGGATCCGATCCGGCTATCTTGCCGGGACTGCTGGCGAAAATCTGCGGGGCGGCCAGGGTTTTGCCCCCACCTTCTGCTTGACCGGCCGGGGTTTTCTCAGTATCTTCCGCCCCCATGAGTCTTATACGTCAACAGATCGAAGAACGCGAGGCCCAGAACCTGGCCCCCGCCGCCGCCCGCAGCCGGGAAAGCCGGGGACGCCGGCGCCCGGAGGAGGAATGTTCCATCCGGGTGGCCTTTCAGCGCGATCGGGACCGGATCATTCACTGCAAGGCCTTCCGCCGGCTCAAGCACAAAACCCAGGTTTTTCTGGCCCCGGCCGGCGACCATTACCGGACCCGGCTAACCCATGTGCTGGAAGTTTCCCAGATCGCCCGGACCATCTCGGTGGCTCTGCGCCTCAACGGCCATCTCACCGAGGCCATCGCCCTGGGCCACGATCTCGGCCATACCCCCTTCGGCCACGCCGGGGAGGCGGTGCTCAGCCAATTGCACCCGGACGGCTTTCACCATTACCAGCAAAGCCTGCGGGTGGTGGACCTGCTGGAAAACAAAGGGCGCGGCTTGAACCTGAGCTGGGAAGTGCGCGACGGCATCGTTCATCATTCCAAGGGCCGCGGCAATATCCTGCCGGGCCGGGATGAGCAGCCGGGAGCTCTGCCCGCCACCCTGGAGGGCCAGGTAGTCCGGGTGGCCGACATCATCGCCTACGTCAACCACGACCTCGACGACGCGGTCCGGGCCGGCCTCCTGCGGGAAGAACAGATCCCCTTCCCCCTGATCGCCCTGCTGGGGGTCAACTCCTCGCGCCGGATAGATACCATGGTCCGCGATCTGGTGGAGCAGACCCTGGCCGCCGGCGGGGAAAAGTTGACCATGAGCCCGGACATTATGGCCGGCATCGCCGAACTGCGCACCTTTCTCTTTGCCAACGTCTATGAAAACTACAAGGTTCACGCCGATTTCTTCAAGGCAATGAAGGTGGTCCGTGAACTTTATGGTTATTTCATGGAAAATGACGACCACTGGGAACAGGTTATCGAATATCCCGACGAAACCAGCCGTGAGCGCATGGTCTGCGACTTCATCGCCGGCATGACCGACCGCTACGCCCTGGAACTATACAACGAGATTTTTCTGCCCAAACCCTGGAGTGTTTTCTGATCATGAGCCCAACCTCTTCCCCTGCCGACCACGATCAATCCGACCCCGTCGCCGGCCCATCGCCCCGGCACCTGGCCAAAGCCTACGAATTCCGGGAGGTTGAAGACCGCTGGTACCAGAACTGGCTGGAACACAAAAATTTCCGGGCCACCCTGGATGAATCCCGGCCCTCCTTTGCCATCGTCATCCCCCCTCCCAACGTAACCGGGGTGCTGCACGTCGGCCATGCCCTCAACAACACCCTCCAGGACATCCTGGTGCGCTACCGGCGGATGCAGGGCTACAACGTTCTCTGGCTGCCCGGCACCGATCATGCCGGGATCGCCACCCAGAACGTGGTGGAGCGCCAACTGGCCGCCAAGGGCATCAGCCGCCACGAGATCGGCCGGGAAAAATTCATTGAACGGGTCTGGCAGTGGAAAGAGGAATCCGGCGGCCAGATTATCAACCAGCTCAAAAGGCTGGGCTGCTCCTGCGACTGGGACCGGGAGCGCTTCACCATGGATGAAGGCTTGTCTCGAGCGGTCCGGGCCGTTTTCGTCCGGCTTTTCAAGGAAGGTTTGATCTATAAAGGCGATTACATCATCAACTGGTGTCCCCGCTGCCATACCGCCCTGGCCGACATCGAAGTCGAGCATGAAGAAACCGCCGGCAAGCTCTACCATATCCGCTATCCGCTGGCCGACGGCAGCGGCCACCTGGTGGTGGCCACCACTCGGCCGGAAACCATGCTGGGCGATACCGCCGTGGCGGTCCATCCGGGCGACGAGCGTTATAACCGCCTTCAGGAGGCGGCGGTGATCCTGCCCTTGGTCGGCCGCAAGATCCCCTTGGTCTTCGATACCCACGTGGAAAAGGATTTCGGATCCGGCGCCCTCAAGGTTACCCCGGCCCACGATCTCAACGATTTCGAGATCGGCCGCCGTCACGATCTGCCCAGCCTCAAGGTCATGGACGATGACGGGATCATGAACGACGAGGCCGGGCCTTATGCCGGCCTGGATCGTTTCGCCTGCCGGGAGAAAATCGTCGCCGACCTGGAGGCCGCCGGCCTGCTGGAAAAAATTGAAGAATACCAGCATGGCGTCGGTCACTGCTATCGCTGCCAGACCGTGGTTGAACCGGCCCTTTCCCGGCAGTGGTTCGTGGCGGTCAAGCCCATGGCCGCCCGGGCGGCCCAGGCGGTGCGGGCCGGCGAGATCAATCTCCTGCCCAAAATGTGGCACAACACCTTTTACGAGTGGATGGACAACATCCGGGATTGGTGCATTTCCCGCCAGATCTGGTGGGGCCACCGGATTCCGGCCTGGACCTGCGAGGACTGCGGCGAATTGATCGTCAGCGAGCAGGATCCGGATGTCTGCCCCCGCTGCCGCTCGAGCCGCCTGCAGCAGGAAGAAGATGTTCTCGATACCTGGTTTTCCTCGGCCCTCTGGCCCTTTTCCACCCTGGGCTGGCCCGAGCAAACCAAAGAATTGCAAATGTTCTATCCCACCAGCGTGCTGATCACCAGCTTCGACATCCTCTTCTTCTGGGTCGCCCGGATGATGATGATGGGACTGCACTTCATGAACGAAGTGCCCTTCCGGGATGTTTATCTCCATGCCCTGGTCCGCGACAAAGAAGGCAAGAAGATGAGCAAGTCCAAGGGCAATGTCCTTGATCCCCTTGAACTGATGGACCAGTACGGCACCGACGCCCTGCGCTTCACCATGGCCGCCTTCGCCGCCCAGGGGCGGGACATCAAGCTGGCCGAGGAACGCATTGAGGGCTACCGTCATTTCATCAACAAGCTCTGGAACGCCGCCCGGTTCACCCTGATGCACGTCGGTGAGGAAGCGGGTGCCCAAGCCGTGACCGCCGGCCAGGCCTTGCGGGCCGGAAAAATCGATTTCCGCGGGCTTTCTCTCCCCCACCAGTGGATTTTGAGTCGGGCCGGCAAGGTGGCGACGGAAATCGGCCGGGCCCTGGATGACTACCGTTTCAACGACGCCGCCTCAACGGCCTATCAGTTTGTCTGGCGGGAATTCTGCGACTGGTACCTGGAGTGGATCAAGCCTGAGCTTTACGGGGATGACGACGCCGTCAAGGAACAGAGCCGGGCGGTCCTGCTGACGGTCCTGGAAGATATTCTGAAAATGCTCCATCCCCTGATCCCCTTCGTCACCGAAGAAATCTGGCATGCCCTGCCCGGGTCCCGTTCGTCCATCATGGTCGAACCCTTCCCGCTGCTCGATTCCGCCCGGACCAACGACGCCGCCGAAGCCAAGGCCGAACTGCTGATGGAGGTGGTCGGGGGCATCCGCAATATCCGCAGCGCTTACATGCTGCATCCCTCGGCCATGATCAGGGTCAGCATCATCTGCCCGAATCCGGTCAAAGCCAAGCAGCTGGCCGATTTGGCCGAGGCCGTCCAGGGCTTGACCAGGAGCGAAACCGTGGAGATCCAGGCTGCGGGGGAACGTCCCCCGGGAGCCGCCGCCCAGATCCTGGCGGATTTTGAAATCTTTGTCCCTTTGGCCGGCCTGGTGGATGTAGCCGAGGAATGCGCCAAGCTGGACAAGGAAGAGGCCAAGATCGACCAGGAAATGCAGCGCATCAAAGGTAAGCTCAACAACGAAAAATTCCTGGCCAAGGCCCCGCCGGAAGTGATTGCCAAGGAACGTGCCAAGGAGGCGGAGCTGCTGAGTACTTTGGCGACCATCGCCGAAAACCGCAAACGCCTGAGCGAGCTTTAAGCCGTTCCCAACCGGAACCACCACCAGCGCGGAGTTGCCGCCAGGCCCGCCGAGAACCAGGTTAAGGGCGCGTTACGGACGGGGCAAGGCTGTGGATCATCAGCCAGCCCATCGGCATGCCCCCGGTACCCCGCAGATATAAGTTGAATAAAGGAGAATCAAAGCTCATGATCAAGATCGGACGCAACGACCCCTGCCCCTGCGGCAGCGGCAAGAAATTCAAAAGGTGCTGCCTTGCCTTGCAACAGGAGGCCGGCCGGACTCCAACTCCGGCGGCGGCTCCCCCGTCTCTGACCCGGGAAATCGAACTGCTGCAGGAGGCTGCCGCCGCCGGCAAGGAGCTGTTCAAAACCCTGGGCGTTTTTATCTTTTTCACCACCAGGGAGCGCGATGCCTGGGTGTTTGAAGTAAGCGAAATGGATGCCGTCCAAGTGGCCGCCGCCGGGACCGCGGTGGAGGTGGAGCTTGAGGAGAACCCGCAAACTCTGGAAATCAACTGGACCCACCGCTTCAATATCGAGGGCAAAAAGCTGGTTCTGACCAGTTATGCCGATCAAGCGGAAAGCACGATACCCGCCGTGCCCACCCAGCAGATCCAGGCCGCGGTCAAAAAGATCCGGACCCGGATTTCTCCCGAGTTGCTGCGTTCGATCCATCTGGACCAGGACGAGCGGGGGCAGGCGGACAGCTAGAGACCCAGAAAGTCAGCCGCTCCACCATCGCCCCGGCCGAATTGTTTTCTGCCGGGGCTTTTTTTTGGTGTGCTTGGGGGGTGAGCCTCCAAGCACACCAAA
>NZ_JBIPKI010000028.1:0-31551 GCF_044068515.1 Desulfurivibrio nitratireducens | reverse complement strand
CTAATTGGGTAGGCGCAATATTCCAATGCTGGGGGACCGGCGGCACCTCGGGCAACGCAAAATAATCCATCAAAATCTGGGGAGGGATCGCGTTAGCGAAGCGGCCGCACATGTTTTGCCTCCTTGAACTCGTATGATGCCAGAGGAAATCTGAAATCGGCGGGATGTTAAGCAAATAAAGCCGGTAACTCTATTATGCAACTGCCTACTTTACGGGGAAGCCTACGGCGAAGCGCCGCAGCAGAACGTCACTACATGTTAGTCAAGTTTTGTCGTTCCACTCTCATTTATAACTGGCTTGCCTTCCGCAGTAGATTCGAGCCGGAACAATTCATTCAAAAGTAAGAACTCCCTCAGATAATGGTCGGTCGTGTGTTCTTGCTCCTTGTGAGCTCTTGAATTTCTAAAGGCACGATAAACGCTTGTAAATAAACAAGCTCTTCCTTCATTCTCTCCTTGGTCTAGGCCCGGCCAATGCAAGGCAGCCTCTTTACCTTGAAATGCTTTTGCAAATAGCCGCGCCCCATGCTCGCCTTCAAATCCACAACGCTTTCTAAATGTGTCTTCAAGGCGACGATAGCCTGAAAAAAGTGCCGCATCAGGGCTATTTGGTAGGCTTATTGCTAGATCTAGGATACGAATATCGATTAGCCTCATAGGCACTTCGTATTCAAACTGCTTTTGAAACTCAATATCCCGTGCATTGTCATCGAGATAAAATGGGTACATATAATCTCGCCAACGGTTGCCTAGAACAGGTCGAGACTGATCAATTTTCTTTAAGTCGGCCAATGTTAAGGCTGAGACATCAAGACGCTCGAGCAAAGAAGAGGGAACTGCGTATTCTGTAATCGGAATATCCAGCTTGTCAAAAAAGCGAAGTGCTGTAGCCAGTCCTCGGGGTCCTTCGCCTGGGTATCCACTGGCGAATCCGCTTTTGATCCCGACGATGCGATCAAACTCAATATACACAAGGAACCCATGTCGTTCATCCGCTGATAAAAGCCGGACACGCTCGAATGATGCCTTGGATTGATATAGTCGAACGATTGCCGCCAAACAACTTTGGGTAATTCCCTCTTTCCCGTGGTATTCGATTCCGGCTAGCGCCATTGCTTGATGCACCTCCGTGATCCATATTTACCTAAGGATAATGTAAAATTACCGATTGGCCGGACGCCGTTTTTTTGACGACAAGCCCGGTGGTCACGGTCTGATATCTCCAACCTTCTCATGCGTCAGTCAACAGTTAGTGTCGGTCCGTCCGTTTTCTCTTACCACAAAGGACCGCAATGGGGAATACCGTGGCTCATTCACCTCGAATATCAGGCAAAACCAGGCCCATAACGAGCCACCTTCTGCATGTGGTGGACAATGCAGAAGGGTTCCACTGGGTGTTCACCTTCCTGCGGCCACGCAGGGTAAAGCTTTCCAAGCTCTGGCAAATCTCTTTCTTGTTGCCCGCACTGGTCTCTGTTCGGTTGCCCTGCGAATGCGGGGCAACGCCAGCGTAAGCCTCAAGGCCGGAGCGTCCGAAGGGAGTGAAGGACTTGTCGGATTCACGAAATCGTTAGAGATTGGTCAGTTGGCCCGCGATCTTGTGGCTCCAACAACCAAAACAGCTGTTGTTATTTGCGCGGCCGAGAATGGTGACGGCCCTTAGTTTATTCCTGTCGGACAGCTAAGCAAACACCCCGGAGTGCGTGTTAGGCTCGAAGTACCTCTTACGGGTTCACTGTGATGACTACACCAAGAGCGTGGAGGCAAGGGCCAAGATAGCAAGGGGAAAGGGAAGAACATGCTCTGTTACACGCGGCGTGTTGATGCAAACATGGATAGCCGAAAAGATAGCCCAAGCACAAACTCTAATAATTGAAATAGGAATATTTTCACCCACTAGGGCATTACCCTCAACTGGGTGAACATTTTCAACTGAGTAGCGCCAATTAAACCAGCCTTCGCGGCTTAACTTGTAATACCGTGGAGATCCGTGCATGTCTTGAACAAAATCCTTACCCGTATAGTCCTTTGCACACCTGTCAAATCGGTCGCGAAAAGCCTTCGACAGCCCCTTATCAGGCTCCTCTCGCCAGTACTGGTAGTAACGAAGCAGAAAGTAGACCCAAATCAGCCAAACAAAGGCAGCCAGCTTGGCCGGATCACCCACCAGCAACTCCGTGCCTAGCAAACTTACCTTGGCAATTGAGACATCCGCGAAGTTGAACAAAATCAACAACGAGCTCAATGCTGTCACGTTTCTTCTTTGTCTCTGTAGCGCTTCCGACATTTACCAAAATCTCGACATCAATTTCTTCTTCGGCCGTGATTCACTGACGAATCTGTAGAAAAATCCGTTTTCAAAAAATGCCAGTTGACCGGCGACCATTTTTATTAGCAACATTTTGCCAATAAAAGACGATAGTCATGCTAAAAAACTTTTCCAGGCCGGAACCTCAAGCCAATGTTCAGCTCGCCTTGCTGCATGGCGGCAGAAAAGGGTGGCAAGGGCATGGCATTTAGAACGGTTTCCAGAACCAAGTGACTGAATTGAACATTTGCAGGCCGCTTTTCAAACTCAAAATCACGAATGGTACCGTCACGGGTTATGGTAATTACGATAACCGCCATAAGGTTTTTGTCCAAAGTGTGCTGATCAGTCAATAACCAATAGGAATTAATGTGCTGGTGGATTTGAATAAGATATTCACGGGTGGCATCTTGAAACATGTCCGCCTTCCTGGGTACTAACTGGCTGTTATTTCTTAGTTGTCTTAGCTGATCCAATTTATCTAAATCATGGCTGGATGGAGAAAAAAACGGTCTCACATCCGTTTGACTTAAAATAATGATCGGCGATGAGTCGCGTTGGAGAGCGGAAATCGCCTCTTCAGCGTGAACAACTGTCCCTGCTACTAAAAACAGAAGCACCAAACACGCGAGAAAACACTTGGTGACCAGCATTGTTTTTACCCCTTGTTCTGACATTCTGACCTCCGTAGGTAGTGTAAAGAATTTTTCGCTTTTTCCTCCGGCAGCCCCCTTCAGGGTCAGATCGCGCCAGCCATTGTCATTTGCTGCTCCATCTCTTGCTCTTTGAGCAGGCCCATGTTCAAATATCGTTTCAGTCCCCATTTGCTCCCGGCGATGTGGCGCAGGCGGGCCGCGCACAGCATCAGGGCCGAGTGGCCGTCGGGGAAGGCGCCGACCACCCGGGTTCGGCGGCGGATTTCCCTCATGATCCGTTCCAAGGAGTTGTTGGTGCGGATACGTAAGCCGTGCTCACGGGGGAAATCATAGAAGGAGAAGGTTTCCACGATGGAGTCCCTTACCTTCTTGGCTGCTTCTTTCAGCTTCATGGCCTCCAGCTTGGCGATCACCGCCTTGGCTTTTTCCGCGGCCGCTTCCTGGTCTTCAGAGGCGTGGATCGCCTTGAGCATGGCCGCCACTTCCGCCATCCTTTTCGCCGGCACCACGCTGGAAATGTTGAGATAAAAATGAACCATACAGCGCTGCCACTTGGCCGCCGGATAAAACTCCGCCAGGGATTCCACTAGACCCAGGCAGGCATCGGTGACAAACAGGCGGACACCCGTTAGCCCGCGCTCTTTCAGGTTGTCTCACTAACCCCGACCACTTTAGACCTCACCAGCCCAGCACCGTTTAAGCACGATCCCGTCAAGGTAAACGTAAGGAAACTCCTCCTTGATCTCCCGGTTCCGCCAGGCCTCGATGTGCTTGTAAACCTTCTGGTTGAGATTGCTGATGGTTCCGGGGATGACCTTGGTGCCCCACAGTACCTCGGTAATGTCCTCAACCCGGCGAACCGACACCCCGGCCAGGTACATCTCGATCAAAGCCTCTTCCACCGAGGCCTCACGCCGACGATAACGCTCGATGATCGCCGTTTCAAAAGTCTGACGGCGCAGCTTGGGCACCTTCAGGGTCACTTGGCCGGCCTTGGTGTGCAGTTGCCGCTGGTAGTGGCCGGCCCGGGTATCGGTGCGGGCTTCGTGGCGCTGATATTTCTCCGCATTGCACAACCGGTCGGCTTCCGCGTCCAGCATCCCGTTCAAGGTCTCCTCTACGGTGTTGCGCACCATCTCGCCCAGGTGGTTCCGGATCACTTTTTCATTCAGCTGGATGATTTTTTCGCGTTCTGGTGTATGATCTTCTCTCACGGCAGGCCTCCTTTGGTTTGGAATTTACGTTCGCCAACGCAATTCTAACCTCTGGGGGTACTGCCGTTTACTAAAAAAGCGAAAAATATTTTACGTTATCCCTTTCAACTGAGATAACAATGAGGAGATCTTAAACCGGGGGAAACGGCCCCGTTGCCCTCGTATAAGCAGGGGCAACGGGAAGTGCGATGCTTGCGCTCCATTTTTCACATTTCATCTCGAACGCAGGGATAGGTGTTACTCACGCTTTTTCGGGTTGGCTCATGGGAACCGCCTAGTGCGGACCCGCATGCTAGGTGGTGTGGGGGTGGGGTTGTGGAACCTCACTCTTACCCGGATGGGTCTACAGCGCCACATATGTTTCCTCTTGAACCTTCGACCCATCGGGGTTCGTCCATTTCAGGAGAGCGTTATAGGCTGTAGGAGTACCGAAGTGAAGTGCCGCAATCAGTGTAATGGAACTATGGGGCGGAATCTTCTTGGCTGGAAATTTTTCGGCATACTCAGAAGCAATAATCGGGCTATCTGCCGGCTTCTCAACCAACAGATCCATCTCAACATCCATTGCGTCAACTTCGCTGATGTTAGTTATACGAAAGCGGTAGGTTTTTCCGTCTCGAAATAGACCGAGCGACAGTCGGGCAGTATCCTTTCCCTGTTCTTCTCGCAGCAGAATCTCAAGCTGTTTCTTTGCAAGCTCTGATGTCGCTCTCTGAAGATCGTTCGACTCCCTTTGTATTTTTCGTTGCCCAAACCAGACCACAAGGCTCACGATGACAGCAATGCATGCGAGAATCACACTGATAAATTCATATTTGGTCATTTTCGACGTTCCCTTGAGTCCCAATGCCGGGCTCACTGACAAATTTGGGGCGCAACGGAAAATTTGTCCATGTTCGGCACATTGTTACGCGATGCATACTCCTTTGGCCTCAAGCAGCATCAACTGTTTCGCATGCTGCTCGTTTTCCACTTCGTAAAAATTAGTGGCATAGTTGGTGATGATTGCTTCCATCATTGGGTTTCGGTTGTTTTCACTGCCGCCGACGTGATAGAAATGCTCGCGCGTTAACACGTAGAATCTACTCCATAGTGAATCAATATATTCATTTTTTCTAAAGTCATTATGATGCCAGGTTGAAAGGATAAACTTGCTTTCCACTTCGGAAAGCAACTGGAATAAACGGGTTTCGTTTTCACTATCCCAGCCGTTGTAGTAGTCTACATGCCTATCGATGTATGGGGGGTCGCAATAAATAATATCTTCTTGTCGGGCTTCACTGATTGTTTTCTCGAAATCCTGACACTTAAACTCAAAATCTTTTGCTTTAATCAATTTCGAAACATGGTCAATTTGATTGACAATTTTCGTGACGTAAGACTGAGCGAATCTCTGAGGTTTTCGGCAAAAAGGGATATTGAATCCTCCCTTTCTGTTAAATCTAATCATTCCATTGAAGCCTGCTCGGTTTAAGAATAAAAAATCTAAAGGAGCATGATGACTGTTGAATCTATCACGAACTTCATAATAATGAGATTCTCCTTTTTCAAGCAGAATCGCGCCCTCTCTATTCAGGAAGTCTCTTACTACTTCTGCCGTAATGTGACCCTCGGAAATTGATTGGTAGAAATCAACCAAGTGCGGGTTGGCATCACAGAGGAGTGCATGCCTTGGGGCCACGTTGAATGCAACAACACCAGTACCCATGAATGGCTCTATCCAGCGCCCGTCAAATTCATCAGGAGTTATGCTTGCAATCCAGGGGACTAGTTTGGTTTTTATTCCCTGTGACTTTATAGGTGGTACGTTAACTTTCATTCAGTTGCCTTTCTTTGGTACGCCATTGTGTTTGGGGACGATCAGAGAGGCATCGCCTTTTCGATATTTCACAAAATCTTTGAGATTCGTGATCTTCTTCGTTCCCCCCTTTCCATCGGGTATAGTGATTTTTTTGTAATTCATCCAGTAGTCATCGAACCACTCTTCTCCCAGCTTTGAAAACATACCCTTTCCTTGAGTTATGTCCTCAATATTATTGATGCTTCCGATATTTGCGGTATTACCGCTTCCGCTTTTGTCGCTTGCGATAGACCACTTCTCAGCGACAAAGAATTGGAAGTTTCCTACAACGGAAGTAATAGAAGTAAGAGAGTCTAGATTGAAGATTCTTGTCTCATCTATATCCCGGGCGTCAACTCGGTCATAAATTATCCCCAGGCAGTAATGCCCGGAGTAGGACCCATAAGGAAATTGGATGTTTTTAGTGCTGGTTCTATCTTCGAAATATTTCCCATGTGACCCAAGCGTAAATCCATTGCATAGGTGCGGCCTACCCGGCAAGCGGTAGGTTGTCTTGAAATCAACGGCAAAACGTAATAAATCGTCTTCGTTGTCTACAAAAGATATATCAGGGTAATAGTTCTGATGGTCAGCAAGTACAATCTTGTAACCATGTTTTTCGGAAAGCTCTAGCAGCTTTGGAAAAATATGTATTTCAAGTATTTTTGATACTATTTTCGTATCTGACGAAATGGTATAAATATTTTTGTATATGTCGACAAACCCCTTGATCGTCCACTGCCCATCTTCGCTACTAATATATTCCTGTAAAGTCGTGACAAAATCTTGTAATGCAGCCTTAAATTCTGTTTTTTTATCCACGAATACAACCCCTGTTTGAAAATTCGGTTTTCCTAGCAAGTTTCTTCAACGATGGATGACGCAACAAGTATTTATTCAGTTATGCATCTCCTCAAAAACAGCGGGCTATGCTGGCCACATTATCTTTCTACTACTCCCTTGACCGCCGCCATCCAGCCAGACAATCACCATCCTTGGATGGCCTTGTTGCTTGGTTTTCGCGCTGCCCCCGCCTCCACTCCCAAGGCGGCACGACCCCAGGTTCACACCACAGTCCCAGCTTGCCAGACCTTGCTTCCTGTTCCAGTCCCCGCCACTCCTGACACTCCGGCCGTTTGCAATACTGCGGATAGACCCAGGCAAGCCCAACTCTGACCAGATCACGGTTGAGGTTCAGGCCATTGACGACAACCATGCAGACGATCCTACCATAACGGTCCCGGTCTATCTCTGTTATTTCTACCTGAAACCCGGTATCTCCGATGACCTTCTTGACGTGATCCGTTGAGGCCCTGCCGAAAGGCTGGCCTGATTCCGGGGCGTCGATCCCGTAGAACCTTATCCGTTCCTGCTTGCCGGCAGGGGGAATGACAGTGATGGTGTCGCCATCGGATATGTTTGTCACCCGTGCATGCCATGTGCCAGCCTGTGCGGCAGCGACCAGGGCCAACCAAGAGACCAGCAAAAAGACAATGACCCTGGCAGTTCTGGCGACGATCATTTGATTTTTCCTAAAACCGATTCCAGCAGTATAACCGTGGCCCCGTAAATCTCCGGGTCTTTGCTTGCCCTGGACCCGGCCACGTTCAAGACCCTAATCCCGTTGTCTGCCAGCCAGGAGGTAAGCATTCTGATGCAATAGGTCATGGAGTTGGCCTTGAAATCCAGATGCAGGAACGGCTTGTTGTGCTTGGTGGCAAGATCAACCGTCAGCTTCGAGCCGCCCGTCAGTCGCCCGTGGGAGACAATCAGGGTGCCGTCTGCGTCCAAGATGTTCCGCTCCGTCCGCTTCGGGTAGCTTTTGGTGGTCATCTCCTGGAGCTGGTATTTTTCCGGCAACGGGCCAGCCTCGGTCATTCGTCCCTTGGGTATCCAGCCACCATGGGGGATGCCGTGTTTTATGGCAACGTCCAGCCCAGCCTGGTCGGCCCCGGTCTGGCCACCGGAAACAATCTTGCTCAGCATTGCCCTTCCTTGATCCATCTTATTAGATGTCCACAATAACCACGTCTTTTTCTTCACCCACAGGCGTTCCCTCCATTCATTACCAGACAACAACTCCGTCCCCTATCACCGAGAGATCCTCCGGCACCACGACGGACTTAACTCGCAACAAATTGGCAAACACCTTATGGGCCGCCTGGTGATCATCCGGATACCAGCGCCCAACGGGCCGGGTGCCGGTCACCTGACCCGGCCAGTCTTGCATGACGGAGAATACATCCGAGCCCTTCAGGATGAGCAGCTCCGCAGCATGGGGGCGGTTAAGGCCAGATTCCCAGCGAACGGCCCGAATACCATGGGCGTTGCCCAGTAGAGCCAGAACAGGGCGGTCTCCCATCATAGTGGCCAGTTGATCCGCCATCCATTCATCCCGGTTTTTTTCACCACTCCACAATCTTCGCGGCAGGTCCACCCCCTGGACTCCAAGGCAGTGGCCGGCTCGCACCAGTTTCCGAAGCTCGACCAGCATATCCCGGAAACCCGGGTGGTCGATGATTTGAGGAACCGCAATGGCTTCAACAGATTCCTTTCCGGCCAGGAAAGCATCCAGTGTGGGGTTCTGGTCGGTGTCGAACTCCAGGCCAACAGCCAGGCAGTGACCATCAGCCGACAGGGTGTCAGCCAATTCAACAAGCAGTTCCGTCGATTCCGGCTGGCGGTGGCGTTCACCCAAGATGGTAACATCATGGGCACGGATGTTTTCGATCAGGATATGGTGTGTCTCCGGGAAGAGCCCCCCGGAGTATGCCATTACGGGCAGGAAAAAGAGGAACATGAAGATGGTGGTAAGCTGCCGAATCCAACTACACATAGCTTTAGTCCTTCCCTTCTTGATCGTCCAAGATGATACGATAGCGATTGATACCTTGGCGGCCAGTGTCGTCGTAAAGGGGTTCAGATGTGATGTAACCGGCTGCCTTGAGATTGCTCAGGTGACGGCGTACTGAACGCTCTGTTATCCCCAAGTGGTTGGCCAGCCAACCCACCCGAACATAGCGGTGTCCGTTCCATTCCGCCACCGACGCGAGCAATCCGAGCACACGGGTCGCGGCCGGCTTCAACTGCGGGTCCAGAAAAATACGTGATGGAAGGACAGAGGTTTTTTCTACAGTGGGGTCTCCCATCTTGAGTGGGTCCAGTTTCACCCTGTAAACCGGTAGTTCTTCAGCCATAACCCCTCCGCAAGACTGTCAGCAATCCGCACAAGACAACATCGGGAACTTATCCGATACTTGCAATTCCTAGCTCCCTTCCAGATCGATGCTTCCAGAGTTGAGTTCATCTTGCGATTTTCTCTCCCAGTCGAAATGACCGAGGGCTTCATTGTCGCTCGGTCTTCGCACAAAGCCGTTACCAGCAATGCATGACGAGGCAGGAAACTACTGACGATACAGTAGGCTGGTTCCAGGACCAGCAATATAATCAGCGACTTCATGTCGCAACGCATGCAGGGTGGTGTGGGGAGGGGGATGGAGAACCTCCCCCTTACCCGATTATCTGGCCATGCCCTCGTTATGGGTGCGCCAGGTTCGCAAGCGGATGTAGTCGCGCGCCGCTCGGCCTAGACCGTCCAGACTTGGAAACAGGGAATTGGGCGTGATGTTCATAGTCCTCAGCCTTGAGAGGAACTCGTCCTTCAGGCCGGCCGGTATGATGACTTTGTTCAGTGGGTACCGATCCTCCTGCCCAGCAAACGCTTCTGAGATGACGTCACCATGATCTGCCAGCAAATGCGTGCAAATCGTGAAGACAGCCTGTTGTGATGCCGAACGCCTACTGTGCTGTGTTGCTTCTATGGGGTAGACGGCTGCAACAACATGCGACTCAAACTGTTCCTCGGAGCCAAGCCGTAGCTTCCCGTAGCGATTTACTGTGACGGTTTCAAGGGCCGAGGAAGGGAAGAACCACACGGCACCGTCACTTTCCGGTGACTGCTCGACTGCGAAGTAGAGAGCAACATACGGCGACAGAGTCCAGTCGAGCAATCGCGTTGGACACGAATAGTGCTGCATGACCATCCACCATCCGATTGAGCCCCACTGAGATTTGTCAACGCCATCAGCAGGCAAGTGCAAGTGATACTGCGAAGTGAATCTGCGGGTAGCGCCGAACTCAATTCCTAAAGCACGCTCGACTGTGACCTCACCAAGCTGGCGCAGCAGGGACGGCTGCAGTGTCCACGACTCGTTGCTCTGGCCGCGAATGTACCAACCTGCGTCTCCCTGCTCATTGAGATTCAGCCGCTCGACAAGTTCAACAAATCCGGTCCAGCTACTCAGTTGATCTCGATGCCAAATCATCTCTTCTCCAGATAACGAGTCTGCATAAAAACCCGTTTTCAAAAAATTACCGACTAGCCGGCGGTCGTTTTTTTGACGACCGGCTCGGCGGTCCCGGCTTGCTCTCTCCGACCTACTCCAGCATCCCCCAACGGTTGGCGCCAATCATGACGTATGTTCTTTGGTTAACCGGTCTCACCGGTGGGATATTTCAGTCATTATACAGGCTCGATACATAAAAATACAGTCGAAAATACAATGATTTGACTTTTTCTACAGGCTCAACGGATCAGATCACGGTTTCGCGTGATCTAACCTTATCCGTTATACCCGTTCTCGTTCGAGCAACAGACACTCGCGCTCACTCTCGGAACCAAGCCGGTACTGTCCTTTGTTGGAGTAAACATCTAACCACTCGCAATTGATGCGGAGGTTCGGACTGTGCAAATCATTTTCCGTCAGGAATTCGTATTGACCTTGCTTATTTGCTTTTGATGTTCTTGGATATGGGTCGTAGCAATACACCCACCCCTCCCTGACAGCAAGCCCGAGAATGTAATGCCAGTAGCCCCCCTGATGAGTAACTCGGAGCAGGGCAGACCCTTCCTGATTAAGACAGCGCGATATCTTGTTTCCCTGCCTAAAGTGAACAGCCCTTCCAGAACAAAACTCCGCGCTGACGCGAAACTTCTTATGTCGGTAGCTGCCAAGCCAATTGCCCAGCAGTTGGATGGCAAGGCCTGAAGTTCCGTGGCCGATGTTCTGATGTGACGATAGTGAATCTAGACAATATAGGTAGATGCGCTGAACGACCAGCGGAGGTATTTCGCTTCTTTGAAAAAGCCTGCTCAGGCCGTTCAGAAAGGTCGTAGGCACACAGTCGTAATCCGAGACCTGCTGTCTGAATGGTGTTTTCATAGGGTATAACGCTGCGCTTCAGCGGCGCGCGGCTTTTTTCGCGTCCGACTGCAAGCTCCTTGTGTACGCCCGGCATGGGCGTGATCTTATGGGGTGCAAGTCCCCTGTATGTGAACCCTGTTACTGTTGTGATAACAGAAACATAAATACTAGCCAAAGGCAAGGGCGGAACCGCGAGGGACCGTCCGAAGGAAGCCGGAGCGCAAAGCTATGAGCCGACGAACAGAAATGGCATACAAGGCCCAGTTTCCGGGTAAGTCAGCACAACATGACGAAGCCCAGGGTTCAGGAGATAGGGTAAATGCCGCGGTTGTGTAGCGACAGATCACGTTCTTATCCGGGGAGACCTGCCCGACGGGCGGTTCAGCTCACGCTGGACAGCGTCCTGCATGGCAACATGCCGGATGATCAGGCAGGAGTCAGCAGAGGCCATAGTAGTTCCGCTTTGCGGAACGAAGGGCCGAACCCAGAGAAGGGAAAAGGCCCGGCAAGCTCGGCCGCCGCAACGAACCCGACCGGGGGAGCGGTGGGCCGGCGTGTTGCCGATAATCCTGATCCCGATGCAAACCTGCTGGAACGGATTCTTTCCCGACCCAACATGCTCAAGGCATGGGAGCGGGTGAAAGCCAACAAAGGAGCGCCGGGCATGGACAACATGCCCATCGCCGACTTCATGGCCTTTGCCCGCGAACACTGGGAAAAGATCCGGGCTTCACTCTTGGCAGGCACCTACCAACCCTTGCCGGTCAAACGGGTGGAGATTCCCAAAGCAACCGGGGGCACTCGCCCCCTGGGGATTCCCACCGTGCTTGATCGCCTGATCCAACAAGCCGTAGCGCAGGTACTGCTGCCGATCTTCGATCCGGATTTCTCGGAGGCCAGTTTCGGCTTCCGTCCGGGACGTTCGGCCCACAACGCCATCCATCGGGTACGCGACTTTATCCGCCAGGGATACCGAGTGGCCGTGGATGCCGACTTGTCGAAATTCTTCGACACCGTGGACCACGACGTTCTGATGAACCGGGTCGCCCGGAAGATCCGCGATCAGCGGGTTCTCCGGCTGATCGGTAAATACCTGCGGGCCGGGGTAATGATCGACGGTCGCCGCCGGGACACCCGAAAAGGGGTGCCCCAGGGTGGTCCGCTCTCACCCTTGCTCAGTAACATCCTGCTCGACGACCTTGATAAGGAACTGGAGAAGCGCGGTCACCGCTTCGCCCGGTACGCCGATGACTTCATCATTCTGGTGAAGAGTCGCCGGGCCGGGGAACGGGTAATGACCGGCATCACCCGGTTCCTGGAGCGCAAACTCAAGCTCGCGGTCAACCAGGAGAAGAGCAAGGTGGCCCCGACCAACGAGAGCATTTTTCTCGGGTTCATCTTCAAGGGCGCCAAAGTCCGCTGGTCGGACAAGGCCTTTGCCGAGTTCAAACGGCGGGTCAAGAAGCTGACCGGACGGAGCTGGGGGGTCTCGATGGCCTACCGGCTGGCCAAGCTCGCGGAATACCTGCGGGGCTGGATGGGTTACTTCGGCATCTCGGAATATTATCGTCCGGTGCCGGAGATAGACCACTGGCTGCGAAGGCGGGTGCGGATGTGCCACCTGAAACGGTGGCGGCGCTGCCGCACCAAAGTCCGCGAACTGACCAGGCTTGGCACCAATCTGCGGCTGGCTATTTCCATCGGCCTGAGCCGCAAGGGGCCATACCGGCTGGCCAAGACCCTGGCCACCCAATCGGGGATGACCAACCAATGGCTGAAAGATCAGGGGTTGTTGTCTGTCAAAGAACTGTGGGTGAACATCCATTACCCCGCTACGGCGCGGTAGCTCATGGGAACCGCCCGGTGCGGACCCGCATGCCGGGTGGTGTGGGGAGGGGGAGGGAGAACCTCCCCCTTACCCGATTCGGCCTTCATTTCCAATATCTGTTCTCTATATAATGGAGGAACGATTTTGTGTCTCTCATGTCTGAGACAGGTCTCAGTAAGTTTTCTGGGGTAGTCCCAATGAAAGCGTCTTTTTCTTTAAGCGTTTTAATCCATGCATCATGTATATCTGCTCCATTCAAGCCATTTGAGGTAATTCTTTCACGGAGTTCAGTATTCTGCATTGGGGCAACATGGAGATGCTTGTAGGAAGAAATACCATAGTCTTTCACTTTCACACACTGACTTCCGAGCAACGTTTGCCTCATGAGCTGATAGAACGGTTCAAAATAGAGTGCTGCCACGTTGATTCCCACGACAAACGGTGAGTGTGGGGCTATTATCAGGTTGTCATAGCGGCTTGCTCTCTCGAGGATATACTTGTCTTCAGCTCGGTATGATTCTGTGTATTTCCACTCTATAAGGTATAGCCTTTTTGCCCCCGATCGTAACTGACCAATCATGGCTGCATCAACGGAGGTGCAGTTAGCCCCACGAGTGAGAGACTTTTCATTTAGTAAAAAAGGGATTTTGGCTTTTTCAGAACCAATGAATTCGAATTCGACATATCCGTCATCAACAGGCACAGCTTTAACCACATCGGGATCAATGCTTTTCAGAATCGTGGTCGCAAGGTCTTCTCTTTGCCTGATGAAGTACAGATGGTTTACACAGGCTATCTGGGATGAAAGCAAATGCCCAGTGGGCAAATCATCTCCGCTACTTTGCCACCACCCAATATTGTTTCGCTTAAAATAGTCAACGGCATCATACCGGATGCCTTCCCACAAGTTGATAATCGGATCGGAAAGCGCAAATTCGCGTTCCTTGCCATAAAAGATGCCGTTTCCGGGATCTTTGAAAAACGCCTCCCGAATCGATGTCACCTTTTGTCGCTGTTGTTCTCGATATGTCATGAAATTTCCCATATTGTATTGCCGAACAACCAACTCCACAGATCTGTATATCACCACCGAAAGCTGGATATACAGTTCACATTATCTTTTCCCTACTCCCTTGAACGACGCCACCCAACTGCTCCGGCTTCTTCCTCGGAGCAAAACCAGCGCTGCCCCCTGCTTTCGTCGATCTTGGTCTGCTCATAATACCGGCCACCGGGGACATGGTAAATCTTGTCGCCCTGCCGATTGATATTGCCTTTGATCAGGCAATCACCACCTTTGACCTGGTTGGAAGCGGCTGGTTGATTCGGCTGTCTATCGCGCTGCCCCCGCCGCCACTCCCAAGGTGGCACGGCCCCTGGTTCACGCCACAGCCCCAGCTTGTTGGCCTTGGCTTCCTGTTCCAGTTCCCGCCACTCCCGGCACTCTGGCCGTTTGCAATACTGCGGATAAACCCAGGCAAGGCCAACTCTGACCAGATCGCGGTTGAGGTTCAAGCCGTTGACGATGACCATGCCGACAATCCTACCATAACGATCCCGGTCTATCTCTGCTATTTCTACTTGAAACCCGGCATCTCCGATAACCTTCTTGACGTGATCCGTTGAGGCCCTTCCGAAAGGCTGGCCGGATTCCGGGGCGTCGATCCCGTAGAACCTAATCCGTTCCTGCTGGCCGGCAGGGGTAATGACCGTGATGGTATCTCCATCAGAGATATTTGTCACCCGCGCCTGCCATGTGTCGGCCTGTGCCGAAGCGACCAGGGCCAACCATGTGGCCAGCAAAAGGGCAAGGACCCTGGCGGGCCTGGCAGAGATCATTTCACTTTCCCCAAAACCGATTCCAGCAGCTTAACCGTGGCACCATAAATCTCGGGGTCTTTGCTTGCCCTGGAGCCAGCCACATTCAGAACTTTGATTCCGCTGTCTTTCACCCAGGAGGCAAGCAGCCTGGCGCAATAGAGCATGGAGTTGGCCTTGAAATCCAGGTGCAGGAAAGGCTTGTTGTGCTAGGTGGCTAGTAGACCGTTTTCCTAAAAAGCTTACAAATTTGAGGCGAGTTGATCAAAGTTTGGCCAGCGAAAGACGACCGGGTTTTGATTGAACTGGGGAGTGTCCCTATTTTTTCGGGGGAGTGTCCCTATTTTTTTTACTTTCATGGGTGTTTTTGGGAAAAGGTAAGATATTGTTCCTTTTGTGCTTTCGTTGATGGATTTTCCTCAACGTTTCGCAAGTAGTTGCTGTAAAATCAACCAATTGTTCCACCAAATTATCAAGCGTTAATTTCCCATCCTCATAAAGAGCCCACCCGGCATTAAGCTTTTTGATGGCGTGTTTCAGCGTTTCATCAATTTCCCGGTCCATTTTATTTTTCCCCTTTTACCTTCATCGGCCAAACCTCCCGGCCCAAAAATCACGTATCTCTCGACTTTTAAGCCTAACCGAAAGGGCCTCGCATCCACGCTCTGATCTTCTGGCACGCGTCAGCCCCGCTGGAGGAATGGACGGATGCGCCGCCAGTCCTGCTGCTGTTGGTCCATGGGCCGGTGCGTGTTCCGGATTCTTGCACCACAGTGGTACACGGCAAAGGCCTGAGTGCCGTTCGGCAGCAGCCTGCCCTGAGGCTCTTCCACCTCGGTTCGGAAGGTCCCAGCTGTTAGACCGAAGCTTTGCAGGATTGTCTGGTACGCGCGTTGACCCAACCCAACCACCACGAGAGGGTGAACGATCTCGATCTGCCGACGCAGAAACGACGCGCATTCGGCGAACCACTCCTTCTGGACCTTGCCCTGAAGGCCACCTTTCTTAAGGCAGAGGATGGCGTTGGTGAAGAACGCGACGTTGCGACCTAAAGAGGACCCCGGTTCTCCGATCGAGGCACCGGCGATGTCAACGAGTTCCACGAGCGCTAGGTTCGTCGGATTGCGAGGGCCTTCCTGACCTCGCCGCCGAATGAAGTAAACAGTATCGCCCCAGTCCTGGCCGACAACCATCAGAGTTGCGTCCAGATTACCTTGCCATATCGACCAGGCTCCAACGTGTTCCACATCGAAGCGCCCACCCTTAATATCGGCCGGGTTCGTCAGCCCCTTACACCTATGGCAAGCCTTTCGGGCTGAAACCAATTGAGCGTACTCGCTGCCCTTCTTCATCTCTTCCTTACCCTCCTAACGTCAGCGTTCTCCCTTCGCCGCGACTAACGGCGATAGGGTGCGACGCTTTGTTGGCCGCCTCATTGTCCTCTGCGGTTGCCTCTTGAATCGCTTCAATATCCAACGCTTCTTGATTCGAGGATCGGCAGCGACATCGGTCAGGCTGTCCGGTATCTCAGGTACATATCCCAGTTTCTGACAAAGAAATTAAACCCACATCTCAGACAGATAATCGACTTCGAGTCCGGCGGAGCACACGGACAGCGGAAAGACACCTATTCGCGATACATATCGGTTCTCCCTGGTGCAAAATACGTTATTCACTGTCCGGCGAATATTCCATTTCCATGTCTTCGCGCATTACGTCTTGAACATAGCAAATCAAGATGCCTTCGATCGAGTAATTGTCTACGTGAATATCAATCTCATCCTCGGTGTAGTCGAATAGAATGTCACCTGCAACGACCTTTTCGATCTCATCGCATTCGTCTGCGGACATGTCGTCGTCATCGATGCGAGCGACGCGGAAATCGGAATATCCACACATTTTGAAATCGTTCCACGGGTGGCCGTACAAATCGGCTAAATCAACGTAATGGGGATACAGGGACATGATAATCCTGCCGAATGTTTTGCCGAACAGGTTGAAAGTGAAGAAATAGTCAGCATCGGCATCTACGTCGGGCCTATACTGTTGCATGGCGAGAAAATCGTCGATGGAGCGTCCGTCAATGTTGAGATAGGCGCAACATCCGCTCATGTACATGATCGTTCCGTCGATGAGTTTCTCCGGTTCGTCTGGCAGCCCAACCCGCTGAAGATGCTTTCGCAGCAGCTTCATGTCGTCTTTCACGGCATCACGCCGGAAGCGGTTTGCCCATCGACTGAATGCGTCCAGTGACATATTCCTCTCTCTCCGGCCAACAAACCCATATCCCATATTTGACGGGGTTTTTGACCAGATCGCGGTTGAGGTTCAAGCAGTTGACGATGACCATGCCGACGATCCTACCATAACGGTCTCGGTCTATCTCTGTTATTTCTACTTGAAACCCGGCACCCCCGATAACCTTCTTGACGTGACCCGTGGAGGCCCTACCGAAAGGCTGGCCGGATTCCGGGGCGTCGATCCCGTAGTCCTGATCGTCCAAGATGATACGATAGGGATTGAGACCTTGGTGGCCGGTGCCGTCGTGAAGGGGTTCAGAGGTGATGTAAACCGGCTGCTTTGAGATTGCCCAGGTGACGGCGTACTGAACGCTCTGTTGTCCCCATTTGATTAGCCAGCCACCCCCACCCGGCACTGCAATGAGGACTCATTCCTCGGTAACCTCTTCGAGCGCGTACCACACCGCCTCAGATCCCTTGCTCAAATCGAACCGCGTCACCGTTCGCCTAGCCGAAGAGTGAACCGGATCCCGCAGCACCGCGACCTCGTAGACGGACGAATCGCTCGGATCCACGAAGACGCGGTAGAGAAAGTACCGCCCCTTCAGTCTTTCAGCGGCCTCGTACTCATTGTCCGTGAGTTCCACGTCGCCCGTGCGCAAACTGCGTCCTTTGACTTCGATGAACCTCACCACCTCGGACTCGGCGATCTTGCCGGCCGCAAGGGCCTTCTCCTTCACTGCCTCCGAGGCCACGCTGATCAGGTCACAGCCGAACCCATCGCTGCCACGGATATGGCTTACATTGATTACTGCCCGGCCTTCACCGTCCTGTCGTTCAAAGGCCTCCACGATCTTGAACGTCATGTCTTCCGTTGCCACAGGGCCATGATGACCACCACCGCCTCCGTCGCCACTGCGCTTGATAACTAGGCGTCGCTTCTTCTTTGGCTTACTGTACGGGGGTGTGGTCTCTGTGAACCGGGATTCCTTCTGCCCCTCGTCATCGCCTTCTTCCTCGCTGGTTCCTTCTTGCGGGCCGCTTTCACCGGTCGTATCGTCGCCGGCTTCCTCATCATCACTGTCTTGATCATCGCCCTGACCGTCCTCAGGGTCGGCGGGCGTGATAACCAGATCCTCATCTTCTTCCGGGGCCTCCCATTCTTCAAAGCGGCTTCTCGCCTCATCCAGTTTCGCGCTTGCCTCGTGCCCCAAGAGCACCTCAACAACCTCTTTCATCTCGCGTTCTGTTTGGCATCGAAGCACCGACCCAACCTCTGCCGCCACGTCCGTACCCAGGGCCTCGGCGATCAGCCCTGCAACTGAAAGCCAAAATCCCGTCGAGCCTGCTCCTGCCGGATCGTACTGGCCGACAACGTAGAGCTGCGACTCGATGCATATGTGGTCCTTGGTACGATCAAGGACCAGCGTTTCAGGTTCCTGGCCTTCGATCGACACACGCACCGAGAGCCGGCTGCAGACGAATAGCGACGTCCTCTTCAAAAGATTCCGTTCTCGGAAGCCATCGTCGAGCTTCTTACCGAGTCGAAGTGCGTATATGTACGGGACGCAGCGTCGCAGGAAGGCGTTGGCCTCTTCGCTTCGGACGTCGTATTCCGTGACGTCATGAACGACCTCCAACGCGACTTCCCCGGACGACAGCGGCTTAACGTTGAGCAGCTGACTGACCGCCGTTGCGTTTCGTCGCCGTGGGAGGTCTAGCAAAGCCATACGCGAGACAACTTCGTCTGGCAGAGTGACGTTTGCGTTGTACCGCACCTCCGCTACAGGTAGGAATTGGCCCTCACCCTGATGTTTAGCCCACACCTTGCCGCTCCGCAGAAACTCCGAGCGGTTTGGGCCGTCCTCCACCGCTATGTTCGACTCCAGGAGCGTGCGATAGATGGCGGAGACCGACTCACCTCGTGGGTCGCGCCCGGGCAGGGACAATAGGAGGTCGTAGACCTGTTCACTCGCCATCGTTTCCAGCGAAGCCACCGCTCCAAGACGCAACAGGATTGCGTCCACAGCCTGTTTTCCACCGCGCGAGGCCAGCAGCTCATCTTTATGATCAATCGCGTGTCGGCAGTACACGCTGGGCAGGATCCTAAGACCGGTGTTGCTCAACATGATCTCAGATGGACGATGCCGCTTTCCGTCTTTCCCCGGCACCCACGCGATTTCTCGTAGCCAGTGCAGCACTGGGTTGGGGATAGGCACAGCATGGTCGTCACGGTAGTCGCGTTCACGCCCTATTGTGGCCTGGAAATATGCATTCTCTGCGAAATCAGAAGCCCAGACTGCCTGTTGCTCAGTCATCAGATACGCCATGACGGCGATAGGATCTCCCTCTTTCAGTATGCGCAGGAGCCTATCAGGCGCGATTAGGCCGCTGATCCCGTAACTGCTGAAGTTGCTACGCAGATCCCTTGGCGACTCACACAGCGTTGACCGAACACTTATCGGGAACGGCAGACTATCCACCACAAATTCGCGGAAGTCGCGGTAATCCGTGCTCGACGGGCCGTAGGCGGGCAGCTGCACGGACTTGGGCATTGCGCGGACTCCGAGCGCGATAAGGAACGCCTCCACCTCTGACTCGTCAAACTCCGACAGCCCCAGGCCCTCAGTGCTCGCGACAAAGTCGTCCTCGTGGAGTGGGCCGTACAGACGAGCCACAATCTGGCCGCGGGGGTAGCGATCAGACAGATAAAGGGATGTTGCCCTCCCGAGCGTCCCTTTGGCCGTAACGACGTTGATGGGGAGTTGCGGCAGGACCTGCCCTGACCCTATGGACGCGCGAAGCAGCCAAACGAGCATGTTTCGCCATCTCATCACCCGGTCGGCCTCGGACAGCTCCTTGTCAGAGTTCAGGCGGGAAATTACTGCACGCGCGACGGTATCGAATCGGTACTCGGACACCTTGGCCGAGTTGCGCTCCAGCTCGCCTGCCAGGCCACGAAGGGATGAGTGGCCGGATGCCTGCAACAACGCGCGTTGGAAGATGGCGTCCAAAAACTTAACGCCATCGGCCCATGCTGGCAGTGGCGGCAACTCCTCGGTTGGCATGAAGAAGCACTCTTCCCCTTCCGCGATAGGACAGCCCTGCCGTTCCAGGAGTAGGCCATTGATACCGATGGAACGTATCTGATTCGCGTCAATGAGCTGGCCAAGGATGGTGCCCACCCGCTCAGGTTTAGCGTCCGCAACCATCTTCTGTAGACGCGACTTCAGAGACACCCGCTCCAACCACGAGAGGCCCAGCCAACGCACAAGGTCCGCCGCTCGCTGGCTCGAAGGCAGCACAAGCATTTCGGGAAACCAGCTGACATCGGCCACGTCGGCCCATACTTCATGAGGGGGAAGAACAACGTCATCGACCATCGCTGTGCGACCGTCGAGTCGAGGAAAAAGCCGTCTCGCGCGCACCGCTTGCTTCACGCCCTCGACAAAACCCAGCCTGTCGAGAGCGTGGTCAGCATTCTCAATTCCGCAGAGTAACTGCAGCGGCCTGTGTGGGTCGTCAGCCTGCACCTCCGTTTCCAGTACCGACGCCAGATGCTCCGCCAAAGCAGCCAAAACAAAGCGGTTAGAAGCGTGGTCTACAATCCGGTTTCGATCTTCGGTGGTCTCCAGCGTCGCGTGGAGGATGAGCGGACACGGCAAGCGCTCGCGAGTAGGGAAGAAGACGCAGAGCGCATTCGTGTCGCACGGCATATCTGGCGACTCAGGGACAGCGATGCCGATCTCGTATTCTTGCCGTCCGCCCGTTGTCTCGGCAGCGACCTCAGGCGGCACGATCGCCGACCGCCGGTGGATATTCCAGTACCGGTCCGCCTCGCCATCGGAAACAATGACCCGGGAACTCTCGTCATCCAGCTCCTCGCGAAGTAAGGTCCAGTGCCTGGACACGACTCCTTCGATCTTGACGTCTACCAGATGGCGACAGAAGAGCATCGCTGACGTGGGTAGTTCAGACAGCTGTTGCTGGGCCTCTGAGAGCACCTCATCGCCCGGTTCGCCAGTGGGCAGCGGCAACACGACAACCGTTGTGAACCCCATCTCCTGAAAGCGCCGCGCGACTAAAAGGTCTTGATCGTTTTCTGCAGGAACCAGTGGGAACCGCATGACCGGCACTGGCCACCGGCCGACTGACCGATGGAACTCGGCAACGCGCTGTGCCCCTTTGTTGGCCAGGGATTCCACGTAACGAGTTGCAGCAGGACGGTCGAAACAGACCCGCAGGTAGCCACTAACGATTATTGGTCGTTCGGTCCAAGTCAACACGGCTCTAAAGCCCAGGCCCTTGCAACCGATGAACCGGTTCCGGTCAAGCTGCTTCGGACTGCAATCGCTGATAACGAGCGACATAAGTCCATCGTAAGTAAACGGAGCACCTGTATTGGCAACTACCAAGCGGTCCCGATCCAAAGAGAGGAGGACTGCGCAGCCATCTTTTAGATCGATCCCGGCATCGTCGGCATTCTGCAGCAGCTCAAGAACCTGCCGCCCCCGGTAACCATCCAATGCGCTTTTCTCGCGATTGTAGTGGCTGATCAACTCGCGGGGCTCGGAATCATATAGACTACGCTGGTTCGCCGAGATCGCCCGAATCACATGTCCAGCATCTTCTTGTACGTCATGAACTTCGGATTGCCCCTGGCCGCTTGCCATCGGTCACCTCGATCTTATGTCGGTGCAGTCCCTGGCAGACTATGCCCGCCAGACTGCGACACCGCTATACTAATTCGCGGAGCTACCCGCTGTCAGCATCATTCAGTAGTGACGGCCAGCTCGAAGTGGCAGGCCCGACGGCTTCGGACAAAGTTGAGCTGAGGTTGGTCGTCAATACTGGAAAACCCTAACTATACTTCTACCGTTGATGGCCAATTTTGCCCAACCCAAGTTGTTAACTTGTTGTTTTTGTGTCACCAGACTTTTGTCAAACTCAAAAAAGTGGTTCCACAGCACCTGCTTTTAACTCTTTTGATCTCAGACGAAGCAGCTTATTTATGGGGATGTCCACGACAGAGGAGATCCCCATGTTTGCACTAGTCAAGAAGTCAGGACGGTACGAGTACCTTCAACTTGTTGAAAACAGAAAAGGCCGGACCAAGAAACGGGTGGTGGCGGCGAAGACCTCGCTAAAGTGCTCGGGAGTTCCCGCACCGCTGGAGGCGATCACCGGGATGCTCACCGCCTCCTTGACCATTTTAATTAATTCGTGATCAAAACCGGAGTTGGTGCCGTCCCTGTCGATGCAGTTGAGCAGAATTTTCCCCGCCCCCAGCTCCTCGCAGGCCGCTGCCAGGGTGGCGGAGTCGAGCTCGCGCCCCTCGCGGCCCCCCTTGACGGTGCACTGGTACCAGCAATACCTTCAGCGATTAACCACATCCTTCAACGTCTTCCCGGCCTTGAACGCCACCGCCTTCCGCGCCGGGACCTGAATGGTCTCCCCGGTCTGCGGGTTACGCCCTTGCTTGGCAGCCCGATCCCGTACTTCCAGGGTGCCAAAGCCGGGGAACATCACCTTGTCACCCTGGGCCAGTGCTTCACTGATCGCCCCAAAAATGCTGTCAAAGGCCCTGCCGGCCTCAGCCTTGCTCATATTGGTTTCGGCGGCCAGCTTCTCGACCAGTTCCTTCTTGTTCATCGCTCTCTCCCGAGTTGTATTGTTGTCCCCACCCTCTTCCTACTCGAACATTGATTACCCCAGACCATAAAACAGCGCAAGCCCTCCGAGGGTGGCCATTGAATGGCCTTGCGAGATGGCCGGTATGGCAGCCCCTATTCCCCAGCCTCTATCAGTAACCCGTATGGAGCAGGGAACCAGTTTGGGTCACCTCTGCATTTGTTTGGCAAGGAAGGTTAACGGCGGGTTATTTTGGCAGGTTTTTCTTGGTGAGTCGGCGGGTGATGCTGGTAACCAGTTTTTTATCGGCGGAGGTGGGTATTTTTTTGAAAAGACTTAGGAGGTTTCTTTCTTCGGTGGACAAAACGGGAACACTGTTCTTTGCCAGAACAGGCAAATCTTCGGACATAAAAAAGGAGGCTGGCGGAACCCCTAGAGCATGGGCGATTCGTTGCATATTTTCAACGTTGAGGGTGGTAGTTCCGTTCTCATATCGCTGCACCTGTTGATACGAAACGCCAACCTTCTCTGCCAGTTTTTCCTGGGTGAGACCAAGGGTCTTCCGACGCCTGCGGATCGCCGCGCCAATTTCGGTGCTTGTAATGATAAGTTTCGACATGGTGCCAATATACAGACCGGTCCATTGGCAAACCACAACATGGAATGAGTGTTAAATTTATTGAAAATACACACATGATGTGTAACACTTGCTAGTGTACCTGGTCCGACGTTCTCGGTGGGCAGGGAAGCATGGTCCTAGCACTTGGGTCGTGTATTTATGTTGCGCAAACATGACGTATAACGGGGGTGGATCATGCCAAAAATTTTTTGCGGGGAATGCGGAAAGACGCATAAACATCTGAATGGGCCAATGAACCACAACGGCACTGTTATTGTTGCGCCATGGTATACTGACCACAAAGGGTTGATTCACTATGCCGCCGGATGCTATTTCTGCGGGGGAATTAGCGATGTCTCTCCGTCATTTGGTATGTTGATAGGGTTAGGCTGGAAAACCTACCGATCTGTCTCTGTCAGCGCCATCAGGGCTGTTCACAGGGAGACGCCAGGGAGCACACTTGAAGATGCCATGATTAATGGATTTAATCTCCCGGAGCTAGTAGTAGCAGGCCTTAGCCAGTCAAAACACTACGGTGAGTAGAACCCTTAACAGATGTTTGGAGCATGATATGATTCAAGAGCAATCAGCCCAAGGGACAGTGCCGAGTGTGGTTGAGATTACCCGTGGCATCCTACCAAAATGGCTCAATTCACCGCTTAGTTCTTATGAAGGCTCCCTTAAAGAAATTCGCAACTACGTACCGAAATTTGAGCGAAGGCCTTTCGCTATCGCCCAATCTGACAATAAATTTTCCCTAATAAACAAACGGCTCGATACGATTGTCCGCAAACCATTCAAGGATGATCCGAATTTTATCCCAGTCGGAGTGGTCTCCAGGGAATATGCTCTTATTCCTCATTTAGCTGTGCTAGACATATCAGAGAAAGCTTTTGCTTACCATAAAATCAACCCGGAAGATGTAAATGCCGAGTTGAAGATCACTGAATACGGCGAACGGATGGCTTTGAGCCTCTATCTGCCACAGCAGTTTTCTTTTGATCCTGGCGACGGTCATCCTATGGATATGCGCCTGGAGTGTTTCAACTCCGTAGACGGCAGCACCAGGTTCCGTGCACTCATGGGCTGGTTCCGTCTTATTTGTAGTAATGGCTTGGTTATAGGCGTCACCCGTTCCGACTTCTGCCGGCGCCATGTAGGTGATTTGAGCCTTAACGACGTGGGAAAAGTGTTGTATTCGGGTATTCGGGAAGCGGAAAATGAAAAGTCAAATTTCGAGCAATGGCGCAAGAAGCATATTAGTCCGAAGGATCTTATGCCATGGGTAGAGAATACGCTAAAAAAAGGTTGGGGTTATAAGGCGGCAACCCGTCTGTATCACATTGCCCGCACCGGACATGATGCTGAGATCAGCGGTCCATACAAGGGTAACACCCCAACTACAATTAAGGTCGAAAAAGGGCAAAAAATTCCTGGAGCGCCAGCCGAGTGCAGGAACCTTTACGATGTTGGCCAGGCCCTAGCCTGGCTGGCCAAGGAAAGAAGGGATTTGCAGGAGCAACTTGCCTGGCGAGAAGAAATCAGCGATTTGCTCAAGCCGTTGATGCATTAAAACGACAAGGGTCCGCCTCCCTCCTCTGGCCAACACGCACGGCGCCAACTGGTCACCTGTTACGTTTGGGTTTACCCGATGCGTCGCAAGATTCTCGCAGCCATTTTATATTGACTGCGTCATTTTGAGTACATCGTGTAATAGTGCATGAATCATGCGATTGGAGACTATCTGGCCTAAGACCGTAAAGAAGTGCCAGGGAAGGTTTCCATCCGAAAAGAAAAAGAGAGTAGCAGATGAGCAAACGAGTTTACCCGGGCTTGGAAAAGATCGACCAGGTGACAAGGATTCCGGCCGTCGCCGACCTGCTGACGAAGACGCTGGACGCCGTGGAGAAGAAGCAGCGCCCCCGCGTGCCCCGGAATCTCAAGCCGGAAAGGAAGCAGTCCGCAGATTCAAGTCGCTTGAATCCCTCCGCTCGGTTCGTGAAGCATGCCGACGAGGGAGAGCAATTGCCAGCCTCTAAAAGCTCTTCCTCTCAAGAAGAGGAGAAAAAATGACCAGGAAGGGCAACAAGTTAATACCCAAGGAAACAGCCCCTACGTGCGATGGTGTTGACCGGGTCTCCGCTTCAAATCGCTTGACGTCCTCCGAGATCGCATCGCTGAAGCAAGCCGCACAATCGGCCTATCAGAGTACGCGGGGGAAGTACCCCGATATTCGCTTCGCGAAGCATTAGCCTTCAGCAATATCCTTTCCAACGATCAACTCAAGCGGGGCCGGTTCACCTTCATAGTGGCCGGCCTTTCTTTTTCCAGGCCAGGAGAGAGCGACTGCGGGGTAATGTCTCGTTGCATCCCCGCAGGGTGTAACCTTGCCTGTAACCTTCGCTGAAACCTTATCCGGAAACAGCACAATACTACTGAATCTGGCGCCTACCAGTACGCGCCAGTACGCAGGGGTTCGCGGTTTGGTTCGCACCAGCAACCCTATAGATGGCCCGGCGCCGGCGATGGGTAATTGGCAAGCCCATGTGTTGACCGGCGTGCAACCCGTGTTGTCGGCCCTGGAAAGGGGGTTACCAGCAGTCAACCCCTTTCCAGCTTCAGTTTGGCGGTGGAAAGGGGTTGGTTGCTGTGGAACCGTCATCAACCCCCACCGGGACGTGATGCGGGGCATCCGCAACCTGATCGACCATGGGGCGGATCAGGGGACGATCACTGAGTCCAACTTTGGATTGATTGGATACCAAAAAGCCATCACTGTTCGCAACTTTGCGCTCAGTGAATACGAGGACACCTCGGGGTAACTGGCGTATGAACCGGGCTATGGACGGCCAGCAGGGTATAGCCGTTGCCTGGTGGTGGGAATCATGAAAGAAACCCTTTCACACCTGGCCAGCTTGGTCAAAGCAACGCAACACCCCCACGCGGGAAGAAGCTGACATTGGGGTTACCAGAAAGGTTAACACCCCCACGCGGGAGGAGGATGACCGGGTGGTGCAAACCAATACAGAGGCGTTTCCAATGCTGGCTTGATAGCCAGGGATTATCATACTCTCCGGCGGCTGGCAACGCACCAAGGCAGGCCCTTGAAGAGCATCGTCGAGCAACTGGCCCTGGAGGCCGACCGTCGAGCCACCGACGGCATGACCGACCAAGAGGCCACTGACATATATTGACGGCGGGTATGTTTAAGCTAAATGGGGATGAATCTTGACGACCTCCGCCGCCTGGTGATATGTTCCATTTGCTGGCGGTACCAACCCTGAACAAGCCGCCAGCATCCCGGCTAGCAATCCCCCCCAAAAAGGCGCTGGCCGGTTTTTTGTGCCTGCGTTACGCAGTAACGGCTATCCGGTTTCCTCTTGCCGGACGCCATGCTTTTTGAGTATGCTGGCCGACGAATCAGGCAGGGGGCAATTCCTTTGCAATTTATCAATTAGTAAACGGCCAGTAAACGGAATGACTTTTTCAAACAAAAAAGGGGCTACGGAATGAACCGTAACCCCTTGATTTTACTGGTGGGCCGTCGGGGGCTCGAACCCCAAACCTACTGATTAAGAGTCAGTTGCTCTACCAGTTGAGCTAACGGCCCTTTTTTCGGCTGGTCAAGCCGCGAAAGGACTCTATTTAGCACACCGCCGGCGGAGCGTCAAGGCTGATGAAGTGAGAAATAATCCCGGGCGGCAAAATTTCCGTCCTTAGACAAAGTTTTTATCCCCAACCAGCAGGAGGTGGCGAAAATGGCGAAGGTTTTAATCATCGGCGCCGGCGGGGTGGGCAGCGTGGTGGCCCACAAGTGCGCCCAAGTGCCCGAAGTTTTCAGTGAAATCGTGCTGGCCAGCCGGACCTTGAGCAAATGCGAGGCGATCCGTGATTCGGTCAAGACCCGCACCGGCCGGGAGATCGAAGTGGCCCGGGTGGATGCCGACCAGGTGCCGGAACTGGTGGCCCTGATCAACCGGGTCCGGCCGGCCCTGGTCCTCAATCTGGCCCTGCCTTACCAGGACCTGACCATCATGGAGGCCTGCCTGGCATGCGGGGTCGATTATCTCGACACCGCCAACTACGAGCCCCCCGACGAGGCCCGCTTCAGCTACACCTGGCAGTGGCCCTACCACGACCGCTTCCGCGAGAAGGGGCTGACGGCGCTGCTGGGCAGCGGCTTCGATCCCGGGGTGACCAATGTTTTTTGCGCCTACGCCGCCAAGCATTATTTCGACGAGATTCATTATATCGACATCCTCGATGCCAATGCCGGCGATCACGGCCATCCCTTTGCCACCAACTTCAACCCGGAGATCAACATCCGCGAGGTGACCGCCAAGGGGCGCTACTGGGAAAACGGCCAGTGGGTGGAAACCGAGCCCCTGGTGGAGAAGTGGGCCTTCGATTTTCCGGTGATCGGGCCCAAGAACGCCTACCTGATGTACCACGAGGAGTTGGAATCGCTGGTCAAAAACATCAAGGGCTTGAAGCGGATCCGCTTCTGGATGACCTTTTCCGACAATTATCTCAAGCACCTGGAGGTGTTGCAGAATGTCGGCATGACCTCGATTGAGCCGGTGATGTTCGAAGGGCGGGAGATCGTGCCCCTCCAGTTTCTCAAGGCCCTGCTGCCCGACCCCGCCTCGCTGGGGCCGCGGACCAAGGGCAAGACCTGCATCGGCAACATCATGGAAGGGGTCAAGGACGGCAAACCCCGCAAGATCTACATCTACAACATCTGCGACCACGAGGAGTGCTTCCGGGAAGTGGGCTCCCAGGCCATCTCCTACACCACCGGGGTGCCGGCCATGATCGGCGGGATGATGATCCTCCGCGGGGCCTGGAAAAAGCCCGGGGTCTTCAACATGGAGCAGTTCGACCCCGATCCCTTCATGGAGCAACTCAATCTCCATGGGTTGCCCTGGGAAATCCGGGAACTTGAGTAAAAGTTGGTTTTGGGGGATGCATGAGTATTGATATCCGGGCGGATTTTCCTTTTGTTGATGAGGTGCCGACCCCTTGCTATGTTTGCGATACCGGCAAACTGGCGGCCAATCTGGCGGTGCTGGATTTGGTCCAACGGCGGACCGGGGCCCGGATTATTCTGGCCTTCAAGGGCTTTGCCATGTGGCGGCTCTTTCCCAGGATCCGGGCGGTGCTGCCCGGGGCCAGCGCCAGTTCGCTGGACGAGGCCCGTTTGGCCGCCGAGGAATTCGGCGGCGAGGTCCATGTCTATTGCCCGGCCTACCGCGAGGAGGATTTCGCCGAGATCATCGGTTACGCCGATCACCTGGTCTTCAATTCCTTCAACCAGTGGCGGCAGTTCCGGGAGCGGGTGGCCGCCCACCCCCGCCCGGTTTCCTGCGGTATTCGGGTCAACCCCCAGTATTCCGAAGTCGAAGTCGATCTCTACAACCCCTGCGGCCGCTATTCCCGCCTCGGGGTCACCCGGGAACAGTTCCGCCCCGAGTTGCTGGAAGGGATCGAAGGCCTGCATTTCCACGCCCTCTGCGAGCAGAACGCCGATGCCCTGGCCGGCACCCTGGCCGCCTTCGAGGAAAAATTCGGCCAATTCGTGCCGGGGCTCAAGTGGGTCAATTTCGGCGGCGGCCACCATATCACCCGGGCCGATTACGATCTCGACCTGCTCTGCCGCCTGATCGACGGGGTGCAGCAGCGCTACGGGGTCCAGGTCTATCTGGAGCCGGGGGAGGCGATCGCCCTCAATATCGGGGTCCTGGTGGCCCGGGTGCTGGATATCGTCGAAAATGAGATCAGCACCGCCATTCTCGACACCTCGGCGGCCTGCCATATGCCCGATGTCCTGGAAATGCCCTACCGGCCCAAGGTTTTCGGGGCCGGCGAGCCGGGCCAGTATCCCTACACCTATCGTTTGGGGGGCCTGAGCTGCCTGGCCGGCGACGTGATCGGCGACTACTCCTTTCCCGACCCCCTGCAACCCGGCCAGCGCCTGGTTTTCGGCGACATGGCCCATTACACCATGGTCAAGAACACCACCTTCAACGGAGTCCGCCTGCCGACCATCGCCATCTACGAGCCGGGTCCCGCCCGCCTTGAAGTGGTCCGCCGTTTCGGGTATGAAGATTATCGCAACCGCCTCTCCTGAGCCGTTGCGGCCCCGGGCCGAGCCCAATCGGCCGGAGGCCCGGGCGGGTTTCGACTAACATGAGGGGGAGACTTGGAAAGCGCCAGGGAAGATGAGCCGGCCGGAAAAACGACTTGGGCCAACCTCGGGAAGGCCCTGGGGCCGGGCATCCTGGTGGCCTGCGCCGCGGTGGGCGGTTCCCACCTGGTCTGGTCGACCCGGGCGGGAGCGGAATTCGGTTGGAGCCTGGTCGGCCTGGTGCTGCTGGCCAATCTTTTCAAATTCCCCTTTTTCCTCTATGGCCAGCGTTATACCGCCGCCACCGGCGAAAGCCTGTTGACCGGCTATTATCGCCACGGAGTGGTCTTCGTCTGGATCTTTCTGCTGTTCAATATCCTGACCGGGACCATCAACGTGGCCGGAGTGGCCATGCTCAGCGCCGCGCTCTTCGCCGGCTATGGCTTCACGGCCTTGCCGGTGGCCCAGATCACGGTGCTGCTGGTGATTTTTTGCGCCCTGGTGCTGCTGGGCGGGCAGTACCGCTTTCTCGACGGCTTCGCCAAGGTCACCATCGCGGTGCTGGGACTTTCCACCCTGCTGGCGGTGGCTTTCGCCTTTTTCAACTATACCGCCCCGCCTCCCGACTTCAGGGCTCCCAGCCCCTGGACCCTGGCCTCGTTTGCCTTCCTGATCGGCTTGCTGGGCTGGATGCCGGCCCCGGTCGATCTTTCCGCCTGGTCCTCGCTGTGGATGTTCAGCCGGCAGAAGCAAACCGGTCACTTCGCCACTCCCCGGGAAACGGCGGTGGATTTTTATCTCGGCTATGTTTCCGCCGTCTTTCTGGCCGTGGTGTTTCTGGCCCTCGGCGCCCTGGTGATGCACGGCACCGGGGTTTCGTTTGCCGCCAGCGGGATCGCTTTCTCCGCCCAGCTGGTCCAGCTCTATACCGAAACCATCGGCGACTGGTCCCGCCTGTTGATTCTTTCCGCCGCCTTTGTCACCATGTTCAGCACCACCATGACCTGCATCGACGGCTACCCCCGGGCCCTGGCCGCCTGCTGCAGCCTGATCGGGCGCTGCGACGTCGAGCGCTTCGCCGCCCTGCAGCGCTTCTGGGTGGTTGCCGTTGCGGGCAGCGCCTGCCTGGTGGTGCTGTTCTTTGTCCAGAACCTGGTCCAACTGCTCACTTTTGCCGCGGTGGCTTCATTTTTGACCTCGCCGGTGCTGGCCTACATCAATTACAAGGTGATGAACGGGGCCAATGTGCCCCGGCACCATCGCCCGGGCCGGCTGCTCAAGCTGCTCAGTTGGTCGGGGCTGGTTTTTTTCGGCCTGATGACCGCCGGCTATCTCTATGTGCTGCTTTTTTATGGCGGGTAAGCGAGGCCTGACGGCCCGGGCGGGAGTGATCAGCGGCGGCGGAACCGCTGGCTGAGCCAGGGGGCAAGGGACCCAGCAAGGTTGAAAGGTTGGTGGCTTAGGTCGCGGGAGCGGCCGCAACCAGTTCGGATTCCCGGCCCCGGCCGGGAGCAAAGGAGGGAATATGGCTGAAAAAAATATCCTTTTTGCCTTTCGGGGCGAACCACTCTGTTTTGTCCACGTGCTCCTGAACGCCCTTGATCTGGCGGAACAGGGGCGCGGGGGGCAAATCGTCATCGAAGGGGAAGCGGTCAAACTGGTCGGGGAAATGAGCCGGCCGGACCATTTCCTCAATGCCCTCTACCGCCAGGTACGGGAAAAGGGGCTGATTGTCGCGGTCTGCAAGGCCTGCTCGGCTAAAATGAAGGCGACCGCCGCGGTGGAGGCCGAAGGGCTGCCCCTGGTGGGTCATATCGCCGGCCATCCGGCCATGTCCCATTACCTGGCGGCCGGCTACCGGATCATAACTTTTTGAGGATTGCCATGACTGAGCAACAGAAACCCCGGCGCAAGCCCAACCCCGAGAGAGTCGCCATTCTCCGCAGTCTGCCCCTGGAAATCAAGCAGCAGATCACCGGTGAAGAGGCCGATGCCTTTATCCATGACGAGGAAGTGCCCGATTCGCTGCTGGCCAAACTGAAGGACTTTCTGGTCGACGATGAATC
>NZ_JBIPKI010000027.1:0-31605 GCF_044068515.1 Desulfurivibrio nitratireducens | reverse complement strand
GGCAGTTGTGCATTTTTCAATTAAGGAGTCAGCTTGCGACTGCCGTATTTCGGGTAACCCAACCTCTTTTTCTTGGTATTCTTCATAAAGTTGCCCCAACGATTTGTTGTAATCAACATGAAACCCGAGACTTTCGGAAATAACGTAATCATAGACCGAGTGAACGAGGTGCCCTAGTGGCGTATTAACTGGGGCAGTGCCAATATGATACAAGCCAACTGCGGCAGTAAAGACTATACCTGCTTTTATTTTCCAGCTGCCGTCCTCAGCCGGGAGGGCAAATATTCTTGCCCCCTTTAATGAAGGTGATTGCGTAATAATTTGGCCGTTTAAAACAAGATGGGTAGTGAGAGCAATGGACCTTTGAAAGCCTATCAAAGCTTGTGAAACATCGTAGAGGTCAATTTCATGTTCATCGGCCTCATTTCCTGTATAGGACAACGTCAACTGTAAGTCATGATTCATGTAGTGCCCTAATATTAATGATTGTGGTGGTTGTAGTGGTTTTCATAACGCCTGCCATAAACCTAGACCCAAAGAACAGAGCAAAGCGGCGCTTTTGGGGTCCAGTTTATGGCATTGTTAGGCGTTTTGTTCCAACTCATATGCAATAACTTCAAGTCTCTTTTGCCTTTTCTTCCATAATCGCTCTATCCTTGGGTGGTTAAACGCCACTCTCTCAATGAATTCTTCGGATATAAGGGGAAATGGTGTCTTACCCCATTTTCTTCCATTTCTTCCAAAGAGCCATTTTTGTTAAGTGCTGTACTCACTCAAATCTTTAAATGAGTATATTTGATTCTTGTGAGCATAAAGTCCCGAAATAACATTGTAACCATATCTAGCGGTCAGTGAATTTGAGACTTTTCTAACGTGCTCACCTCCCAACCCAGAGAATACAATTGAAGGGGTTAGGTGATCTCCATCGCTGCATGGTTTTGTAATACCATTAATAAACTGAGGCATTACCTCAAGCACTAAACCAGAGAAACCAAACAAAACCTCTGGAAAGGGGTTTAGATTCTTCACTTCAAAAAAATTGATAAGCTTGTCGTTTTCTACATAACTATGATTTCTGCCATTTTTCTGTTTTCTTGTTATCACGCCATCTTTATAGCAAACACAGATGTCTGCTGTATAATATATGTGATCATCGTGTGCGGATTGAACTTTTAGATTGTGGTGTATTTCTATTTCTATTTTTGTTCGCTTACGTTTTTTCACAGTCGATTTAACACAGTGGAAATATGAAAAATTTTCCTTTAATCCACTTGTCGTTAGCTTGTACCTAAAAGTGCCATCTTTCCCTAGTAGCATTACCTCAATATCGTATTTTTTTCTTTTGTAATATTTGACAATGTCATTGTAAATTGACATTTCAAATAGATCAGACATTCTTTTTGCTAATTGGTTAAATACTCCACCATTTCTAGATATGAAGGAATTTATATCTCGCAACAGATATTTTCTGTCTTTATACGGGTTTTTTGATTTTATATTTAATCTTGCCATTTTCTGACAAACTCAACATTCTTTTCTAAAAATTCATGGACGGATGGAATGCTTAATTGATGAATCCCTATATTATATTCTTCCATTATGGCGAAAAATGATTTTGTGATAGCTAATGTTTGCTTATTAGATTGGTCGTCTATCTTGTAACTCCCCATATTGATATTTGTTACACCGAATTTTTTTGACGCTGAAAAAAAGTTATTTGAGCCATGGATTGGACCAATTGCTAATTCATGAAAAACCCCGAGTGCTAGCAGGTCTAACATTAGTGGTTGTTTTTCTTGTTTAATTTCATTGTATAAATCATCTTTCAATAAAAACCTCTTTTTTTCGTAATAGGTAATTCTAATTTTCTTGCCTAATTCAGCACCTATTCCTTTTGTTAATGCAATTAGCATCTCATCCATGGATGATTACCTGACTATTTTTTCAACGTAAAAATGATGGGATGCGCTCTTTTGCGCAGTCCTCTCGACTCCCTGGTTGGTCATTTGTCAATGACTCAGGTGAGTAAGGTAATCGTCCAGATAGATAAACTTTGTAGCAACGTCCTTCAACTCTCTGGCGGCATGCCCCCAAAAAACAACATGAACTGGGATATTGCGTTTTTTAAGTTTTTCGATGGCAGGAACGTAATCTGAATCTCCGGCGACAAGGGTGACTTCATCTTCACCGAGAGTAAGAATTTCATATGAGTCTTCAATCATCGTTGCCACAATATCAGTATCAATTTTCTTTTCATGATTTGCGACATTTCGATCATAGACAACGACCTCGAATCCTCTTTTCTTTGCCATTACCCAGAGAGAGTCATTTTTGGGTGGGCGCGAGCCAAAAAGGGTTGCTTTTTTCACCTCGGATTTATCACCACCGGCGAACGCAAAAAGCTTACCGAAATCGAGCTTCCAATTGTAGTCACATATATTTCTTTTGACGGCTGTCCAAACATCTTGAGTCATTCCCGATTTATACGCCGCGACATGCAGCCCTTCAATCCAGATGTTTGAGTTGTCTACATAAAGCAGATTTGCCATGTTAAATGCTCCTTTGTTTGTTATGCCCAACCGTTGAGCCCCATTTTACACTTAATTCGCACATAGGTGGCGCCATTAGGAGGGACAGTGACACACATACTCTTTCATGACAGTTACTATATCCCCTCATCGCAAAGAGCTATTAGTCCATGCCGAATTTTATCTAGCGATGCGGAATCCAGTTCCGCGTCGCGGAGGGCTTTAGCAAGGGGAATCAAATCATGGCAAAGCCATTCTTTGGTTACCCTGGGAAGCAAATGAATCAATAAGGTAGCAAGATCTTTGGTATGCTTAACTGCGAAACCATTTTTCAGCATGAGGTTAAACACATAACCTTCTGAAATTTCTGGCGCAGGAGATTCGCAAATCATCTTCACTGCCTTATCAAACACTATCCCCAGATGAGTTGACCATTTGACCATTTCCTTCAATTCAGACTGAGCTAACGGGGCCGGTTGTCCCAAGTTTCTGCGATGCCAATATTTGCCTAGCCACTGTTCCCACAGAAGCTTTATCGCCTCATCTTCTAAGCCACTTATCGTTCCTCTGAGTTGACTTGCCCATTCAGCTCGATCCTGCGCCTCGACGGCAGATATGAACTCTTGGAGCCAGCCATCTTCCAGAGGGTTAACAGAAGAGTAAATTGCAATGCTTGCCATATGCTGACAAAATTGCCGGCGTTGCATGTCCGGAAATACGTGGAGTTCATGAAATGTCTTACGATAAAGGGGCATAATATGTGGGAGTGTGTTTTCTCCGTATCTTCCCCAAAACAGATATCCATCCCAACACTGGCGTGCTCGCAAAGGGTCTGACCATTCAAAGAGTGGCAAGACCTTACTGACGGCCCACGATGAATCCATATAGAATATAAAATACAACTGACTTGCGATAACAACTTTCGCAAGCTGTGCTTCAAAAGAAGAGCCAGCAACCATCTTGTTAAGGCACCGATGGGGTATCTCCGGCAATCCTACCCAGGTCTCGCCGAAATCTTTTCTGGTTCTCGACAGTACTTTAAACCAAAATTCCGCTAACTTACCACCAGAATGGTTAATTGCAACTTGGAGCCAATCGTTAACAACTTCCGATGCTCCGTCTGGAACCGTCTCCAGGTAGTCCATAAGCCTTTCTGCTAGCTGCATGGCCAAAGCGAGCGAAGCTCCCGATGCAGGCTTCTTATCCTGAAATCTTTTCTGAATTAGGCTAGCAATATATTGGTGATGTTTTCGCAGTTCTGGATTTTCAAGAAGAAACCGCAAGATAACACAAAGGTCGCCATCTTCTTCAAGCCCATCCTCCCAGCCACGAAGTATATGGGGCCAAATATCTGTATCCCACACCCCAGTATCAGCCAAGACTTGCGATAATCTGTAAGCCCAATCGAAATTCTGCTGAACAGCCTGAGTAATACTGTTCAATAATCCTTCTCTGTCTGGTCCTTCGAAGTGATCACCCTTATAGGTCAAGAAAAATTCAAGTTCATCTTCAGGCGCTTTATCCAACAACTCTTCCACTGTCAGCGGACTTTGATGACCGACCCAATGGGCGCCACAGGACCAATGATGGAAATCAGGATGTTCGCGTGGTTGAAATTCAGGGTTAGCTTGCTGAATCATTGCAAAAGCATGGCTCGCACGAGAACAAGACGGATCGGCTAACTTGAGCCAATATAAAAAGTTGAATATCTCGTACCTTTCTGTTTTTGCATCCAACTCCTGGAAGTCCTCTCCCTTGCTACCCTCCCCAACGACGGCCTTTATAAGATTTTCCCTGGCGCCGTCAGAGGCATCTGGGTACGCCATTTGAATGACTCTAAATACTTCATGAACGCATCCGACATCAAATAGTAGTCCACGATTCGCCAACCACTCAATTTTTAGGTCAGCCGCGATAACCGTACATTCCGCCAAGGCGTTCAAGGCGATACGTCTCATAATCTCGGAGGTATTTCCAAACCAACGATTGATAAGACCAAAAGCTATATCCGGATCGTTCTCTATGAGATATCCCACCGAATCACGGGCCACATTGATAAGTACATCTAATTTCCCCGGATGCTCGTCCTGTTCGTGTACTTCTATCGCCGAACGACGGAAACTTATTGGGTCAAAAGAGCTCGGTCCCCGATAACTTCTCCGTAACATATCCGCTTGACTAAGATTCGCAGCGCTTATTGCCTCAAGCTCACTGGCGCAACATTCGATATGTGGAGCGATTTTGGACTCCCATGCCGTCCTCAGCCAATAATGGTCGTTCCCTTCCGGCAGTCTTATATCCAATTCTGGGGCGACCTTGTTTTCTTCATCACCCATGGAAAAACTACGCTGAAGTTCTATCTGTGGTGTGGTGAGGTGCGTAAATAAAAGCAAGACCACATCCTTATTCTCAGGGAGATTTAATTGGGTCAAAATGTGAGCCAATGGCTCAGCCCAGTTAACTGGTTGGGGTGATTGCAAAAAAATCGGAATGATACGGGAAATAATGTTGGATGCCGACTGAAGCTCTTTTCTGACCAAATCCCAAGCGAGGGTATTCCAGAAGATAGGGTTAAGATGTTGCCCCTGCCTCTGAATAAGTGCCAACACCGAATCTGTCTGATTCAGAAGAAACCTGTCGGTGATCCACTCTGCCAAAACTGCGTTGTATTTCTGATAATCAGCTCCATTTGGCTGAAAAAGTGGCTTCAGAAGATCGTTTCTCTCTGCCCAGTCCAACCATTCTAATTGTTCTGCATACTTAACGAAAAACCTTGCATAGCCAGCGTGCGTGACTGCGAATAGAAGAAAATCAGAATCTTCTTCAGATAGGTATGGTGCACCCTGGACAATTGACTTGATGCGGTGTTCATAATTTAGAGCCCCCATCCGCGACATTTTTGCCCATCCTTCAACCGCTACCGTCAATGCCTTATGTTTTCGCGTCCCGCGGACAATAGGATAAGCAAGAGGTTCAATAAAAAAATCTTTCCAGCGCTCAATATCGTTTTCCGGTGTCAGTGCATAACGTTTACCAATGGTTTCAGAAGGCAAACCTTTGGAAAGGTAGTGCATAACCGGGTCATTGTGGCTGTAACCGACAAAGAGAATCGTGTAGGTCCTAAATAATTCCCAAAGGAATCTGGTCGCCCACCCTTCTGTAAGGTAAGCCCTACCAAAATCACTGTCTGTAAGGACAAAGCGCTGCTCATCCCGTTCAAGGCTGCCGTGAAGATAGACGACACCTTTAAAATCGTGACCCAATGGCAATGCAGGTGCGTAATATTCTTCTGGCGAATTGCTGAACAGATTCTGTGCTGCCGTGCTGAAATGACGATCAAAATTTGTTGTTACCACGCGGATTGACCCTGAATCTGAGAACAACATCAGGAGCGCTTCGTGAAGCTTTGTCGGCCGGGAACCTTCTTTATCAATAATTTCCTTGGCAATGCGATGGACATTGAGGCCTGCTTGTTTGTGTGCCCCAAGGATACGGTCTAGCTGCTGCTTTTCCTTTTTTTTGAGCTTCCGAGAAACAATCTGTTCGGTCAACCTGACAAAGGTTGGCAATGACGATGGACTATCCAACGAAACCCCGGCACCAGCAAAAATGACAAGCTTGCCAGCACGCTGATCCAAAATAAGCTGTTCAGGAAACTCAACGTTTTTAATAATCATTGCGACTCTTCAGTTAAATCGTTTGGGCCACCACCGCCTCAGCCAGCTTCTGGCGGGTTTGATCAGCTTGGTTAAGGTTAACCTTGATTTGATCGCATATAGCCAAGAGTTCATCAGTTTTTTGGACGATACGTTGTTGCTCTTGCATAGGTGGCAATGGTACGGAAAGCTTTTCAACATCCCCAACCCTGAGATGTTTTACTGTTGATCCGATGGCTTTCTCTGACGCACGTTCCAGCAGATGTGGCTCTGTAAGCGCCAACAGGAGATATTTTCCTGAAACAAATTCGTGCATGGGTCGAATCAACATCGTTCTCTGCCCTAAGCACCATTTTGCTCCCTCTGGTATTATGGCAGCTTCACCCATAGGGGCTTCCCGTGTGAAAATGATGTCATACGGCTTGGGTGGGCACCGCCGTGACCAGTACTCATAGGTCTCCTCATTTACAAACTTCAAATCTGGCAAGCGGAATTCCCTATCCCGGATATTTGACGTTCGAATGATTGGTATACCTTCTGGTGCGTAAGGTGCTGTCTTGTTATGACAGTCCACCATCAAACGACACAACTGAATCAAATGTACCGTAATCCAGTTAGATGGCAAACCAAAATGGGCACTTGCCGGCTTAATACGATTCAGCTTCTTCAGCATTGTGCGGCATTCAGGATCATGCTCCATGTTCTCTTCAAGCCATTGTTGCCGTCTTTGGGCTAATCTTTGAAAAAGCAAATCCGCCGGTTCGTCGTTGGGGTCTTGGGGGACGAGGCGGCCCATGACGGCCAGTTGGAGGATGGTTTGTTTGAGGCGGTCGATGCTGGATTCGGTGGTGAATAGGGTGTCGAAGTGGGTTTGGAGGCGGGTCCAGTTGGCGGCCAGTTCGGTGGCGTCGGCGGAGCGGGTCAGGGTGTCGAGCAGGGTTTCGACGAGGGTTTCATGGGCGGCGAGTTGGTCGCTGGTCTGCTGCTCCAGGCGGTCGCAGAGGGCCATGAGTTCATCGACTTTTTCGACGATGCGGTGTTGTTCGGCCAGGGGTGGGATGGCAGAAACCAGAAAGTATGCTTCGTTACGGTTCAAGCCAGGCTTGATACCTTTGCCAATCTTTTCCAAGCAAAGAGACTGAAGCATTAAAAAGGTAAAGTTAAGATCAAAGCCTTCAGGAGGAACCAAAAAATACGCTACATCGGTTGTCCACGATGGGTTGGTCGTTTTATTTACTGCCCCTGCGGAACCTTTGCGACCGATAACGAGGCAAGGTTCTTCAGTTAATGCGACATCATGAAAACCCACCACACCATTAGAACCAAAGACTTCAACGTTGCCTTCCTCGTTACGATCTTTTGCTGGTAATGCTTTTCCGTATTGAAACTCGAGATAAGTTCCTACCCTGAACCACTCCCACCCTTCCGGCAACGCAAACGGCTGCTCACCCTCCCCCACCGCTGGCAACGGTTTGGGCTTCTTGATCTTCCCTTCCTTTACCAGGCGGTTTTTTTCCGCCGCTATTTTTTCCAGCAGCACCGAGGCCGGTTCGTCCGCCGGGTCCTGGGGGACCAGTTTGCCGCGTACCGCCAGTTCCAGGATCAGTTCCCGGAGCTTTTTGATGCCGGTCAGCTCCGGTTGGCCGTTGTTGCCCCGGCCGTTGTTGGCCTTGGGGGTGACGGCGGCGGTCCAGAGGTCCAGGTTGTCAGTGATCAGGCGGGGGGCGGTCATGGGGTGTTTTCCTGGCCCGGTTTGTTTGGCTGGCGGTCCAGGGCTTCGGCCAGGATCTCCTTCAACTGGTCGCGGAGCTGCTGGATTTCGCTCTGCTGCTGGTGGTAGCGGGCCAGCAGTTTTTCCGGGTCGTGGTTTTGCTGCTCGGCGGCGTAGGGGTTCTTGATATCCAGGTTGTAGTTGCGGGCCTTGATCTGCTCCACCGGCACCTGCCAGGCCCGCTCGGTTTCCCGGCGGGTAGTGAAACCGTCGGCCTCCTCGCCCCACCAGTCGATTTCCGCCTGGAATTCGGCAAACTGCATGGGCTTGGTCTTGCTGTAGCTCTTGTAGCCCTCCGGGTAGGGGTGTTCGTAGTACCAGATCGCCTCGGTGGGGGCGCCCTTGGTGAAGAAGAGCAGGTTGGTCTTAATCCCGGTGTAGGGGTTGAAGACCCCGTTGGGCAGCCGCACGATGGTATGCAGGTTGCACTCGGCCAGCAGCTTTTCCTTCAGCCGGGTTTTCATCCCCTCGCCGAAGAGAAAGCCGTCCGGCAGGACCACGGCGGCCCGGCCCCGGGGCTTGAGCAGGTGGATGAACAGAGTCAGGAAGAGATCGGCGGTTTCCCGGGTGCGCAAGGCCTGGGGGAAGTTGGTCTCGATACCGTCCTCCTCCATGCCGCCAAAGGGTGGATTGGCGACGATCACGTCCACCCGCTCCTTGGGGCTCCAACTGATCAGGGGGCGGGCCAGGGTGTTGTCGTGCTTGATCTGGTCCGGCACTTCGATGCCGTGAAGGATCAGGTTGGTGGTGGCCAGCAGGTGCGGCAGGGGTTTTTTCTCGACGCCGATAATGGAGCGCTGGAGGATGGCTTCATCCTGGGGGGTTTGTACATAGTGCCGGCGCTTGTGCTCGATGGTGGAGGCGAGAAAGCCGCCGGTGCCGCAGGCGGGGTCCATCACGATCTCTTCCAGCTTGGGGTCCACCCGGTTGACCATAAACTCGGTGACCGCCCGCGGGGTATAGAATTCGCCGGCGTTGCCGGCGCTTTGCAGGTCCTTGAGGATCTGCTCGTACATGCCGCCCAGCTCGTGGCGTTCGCTGGATTTGTTGAAGTCGATTCCGGCCTGCAGCTTGTTGATGACCTGGCGCATGAGCTGGCCGGACTTCATGTAGTTGTAGGCATCCTCAAAGACGTTGCGGATCACCACCCCCCGGTAATCATCTCCCTTGGGCTGGAGATTCTGCAGGCCGGGGAACAGGGTGTTGTCGACAAAGTTTTTCAGCTCTTCGCCGGTCATGCCCTCCGGATCGGCGGCCCAGTTGCGCCAGCGCAGTTTTTCGGGGATCGGGGAGCGGTAGTGGTCGTCGAACATCTCCCATTCCAGTTCCCGGTCGTCGAAGATTTTGAGGAAGAGCATCCAGACCAACTGGCCGATGCGCTGGGCATCGCCGTCCACGCCGACGTCTTTGCGCATGATGTCCTGGATTGACTTGATGGTGGTGCTGATATGGCCATGGGGGTTCCTTGGGGTCAGAGGACACGTCATTAGGGGACAGATTTGAAATCTGTCCCCGGTTACCGTCCTCTGTCGGTTGAATAAAGAGCATCTTCCAGGTCCTTTACCGCCTCGGTGTAGCCGGGCTTGCCCCCGAAAGCGTTGACCAGTTCCATTGCCGAGCCCATCCTGGTGAAGGGGTCGAGATTGAGGATTTTGACATCCTCGATGGGCTCGATGCCGGCGTCGGTGTACTTGGTGAGCAGGGCATCCAGCACTTGCCGGCAGGCTCCTTCATACTTGCTGAAGTAATTTCGTTTGCGGACCTGTTCGGCCCGTTCCCTGCGGCTGAGGGGCGGCTGATCGTAAACGATATGGCAGATGACGTCAAAGGGATCGGGTTCGGCTCCGAGCTTTTGGCCCACCTCTTTGATGAGATCGTCCCAGAAGATGCCCTTTTCCGCCAGTTCCTCGATGATGGCCTGTTTGCGGTCGGCCTCGTTCCAGTGGCGGAGGAAGTCGTGCAAGGAGGCGTATTGCTCCTTCACCTTTTTGCGGGTGTAGTCCCGCAGGCTCTCGGTGATCAGCTTGCCGTCCGGCCCCAGGTATTGCACCCGCTCGGCGATCACGAACACGTCGACATCGTCGATCACGTAGCGGACGGGCTTGTGTTGGTCTTGGCCGGGGCCCTCCCCTTCAGAGTCAATCTCGTGGCCCCTTGGTATTTCGCCTTGGTCGAACTCGCCGCCGGGCGGGGGCAAGGGCTCTTGTTCATCGGCGGGCACGATGGGGTCGCCGGGTTTGGGCTGATAGACTTTCACCGGCTCGCCGTCGAAATTCGGGTCGGCAAAAAGTTCGGTGGCCTTCTTGAAGTCGAGGATGGTGAACCAGTGCTTGTTGTAATCGTCGTTGATCCGGGTGCCCCGGCCGATGATCTGCTTGAACTCGGTCATGGACTGGATGCGCTGGTCCAGGACAATCAGCTTGCAGGTTTGGGCGTCCACCCCGGTGGCCAGCAGTTTGCTGGTGGTGGCGATGACCGGATAGCGTTCTTCCGGGTTGATGAAGTTGTCCAGTTCCGCCTTGCCTTCCTGCTCGTCGCCGGTGATCCGCATCACGTACTTGCGGTTTTCCCGCACCCGCCTGGGGTTGAGATTGACCAGGGCCTGGCGCATCCGTTCAGCGTGATCGATGTCTTCGCAAAAGACGATGGTTTTCTGGTAGGGATCGGTATTCTCGAGAAACTCGTTGACCCTGGCGGCCACCGTTTCGGTGCGTTTTTCCAGGACCAGGTTGCGGTCAAAGTCTTTCTGGTTGTAAACCCGGTCTTCGATCTCCCGGCCGTACTTGTCGGTCTGGCCCCTGGTCGGCCGCCAGCCCTGCAGGTCCTTGTCCAGATCGACCCGGATCACCTTGTAGGGGGCCAGGAAGCCGTCTTCGATCCCCTGTTTCAGGGAGTAAGTGTAAATCGGCTCGCCGAAGTAGTCGATGTTGGAGACTTCCCTGGTTTCCTTGGGGGTGGCGGTCAGGCCGATGTGGGTGGCCGTGGAGAAATATTCCAGAATCTGCCGCCAGGCCGAATCCACCGCCGCGCTGCCTCGGTGGCACTCATCAATCACCACCAGATCGAAGAAGTCGCGGGAAAACTGTTTGTAGATGTTCTGCTCTTCCTCGGTGCCGGTGACCGCCTGGTAGAGGGAAAGATAAATTTCGTAGGACTTGTCCACCGTTCGGTGGCTGACCTTGGTCATCGCCTGGCCGAAGGGTTTGAAATCGTTGTTCTTGGTCTGGTCCACCAGGATGTTGCGGTCAGCCAGGAAGAGAATCCGTTTCTTCTGCTTGGCCTTCCACAGCCGCCAGATGATCTGGAAGGCGGTAAAGGTTTTGCCGGTACCGGTGGCCATTACCAGCAGGATGCGGTTCCGGCCTTTGGCCACCGCCTCCACGGCCCGGTTGATGGCCACGGCCTGGTAATAGCGGGGAGTGCGGCCGCTGCCGTCGTCGTAGTAAGCCTGCTCGACGGTTTTGCGGGCGGTCTGGTCGAGGCCCTTGTAACGGCAGTAAAGTTCCCACAGGGTTTGCGGTGAAGGGAATTCGGCCAGGGCCAGGGTGGTTTCGGTCTGATCGCTCAGGCCGGTGCGGTCGTGGAAGAGGAAGCCGTCGCCGTTGCTGCTGAACACAAAGGGCACATCCAGGGCATCACTGTAGGCCAGGGCCTGTTGCATGCCGTCGCCCAGACCGTGGTTATTGTCCTTGGCTTCTATAACAGCGATGGGCTGGTTTTTCTGGTAGCTGAGAACGTAATCGGCCCGGCGCTGCTTGCCCCGGGTATGGAGGCGGCCCCGAACAATAATGCGCCCCGCCGTAAAAGAGACTTCCTCCCGCACCTGATCCAGAACATCCCAACCGGCCCGCTCAATGGCCGGAGTGATGAACTTGGTGCAGATGTCCCTCTCGCTGAGCTGTTTTTTGGTCGCGCTGTCCATTTTCCGCAGTAAAAACCAGGCACGGCAAAAAAGCAAGAAAAGGGGTGTTTCTTCTTAGACGGCTTATTTAGCTTCGCGCCATTTTCCTTCCAGGCGTTGGAGGGAAACGGGGAACCGGGTTTTCAGTTCCTGGGCAAATAGGTTGTCTTGTATTCTGCCAGCATCAGGCGGTATTCGGCCAGCAGAGCTTTTTTGTTGGGAGTGAGAATTTGTTAATGGGCGGGTTTTTTTGCTATAATGGTTTCCGGACATGTAAACGGTCGTTTTTCTACGATAAACATCGGGAGGCTATAACATGGCAAAAAAAGCGGGAAGCCGTTTGCAAGATATTCCGAAGTCGCCCCGATCTTCAGATTACAAGCCTATTGAAGATTACGGGGTGATAGGTGATCTGCATACCACGGCGCTGGTGGCCAAAGATGGTTCCATCGACTGGTGCTGTTTTCCCAACTTTGATTCTCCCGCGGTTTTTGCTGCTATTCTTGATGTCCAAAAAGGCGGTCATTTCAAAATTTCGGCCCCGTCGGCCACGGTGCGGAGGCAGCTTTATTTCCCGGATACCTGCATTCTGATTACCCGCTTTCTGAGCCCGGACGGCGTGAGCGAGATCCTTGATTTTATGCCGCCGGGCGGGGAAAGCGAAGAAGGGCATGTTTCCCAGATTGTCCGCCTGGTTCGCTGTGTAAAAGGAACTGCCGCGCTGGAGCTGGAGTGTTTTCCGGCCTTTAATTTTGCCCTGTCGCAACACCGGTTGAGTTTAACCAAAGGCGGCGCTGTTTTTTCCGCCGACGGCAAGACCCTGGGGCTGACCTCGGCGGTTCCTTTGCAGGGCCATGAACGGGGGGTTTGTAGCCGGTTCACCTTGCAGTCGGGCCAGGCCAAAACTTTTCTTTTGCGCTGGGCGGACAAGAAGTGCCCGGCCAAGGTCATCGACCCTGATTTTGATTGCGAGGGCGCGTTCCGGGAAACGGTCCGCTTCTGGGAACGGTGGATCGAGGGGTGCAGTTACAAGGGCCGGTGGCAGGAAATGGTCCGGCGTTCGGCCATGACGTTGAAGCTTCTGACCTTTGCCCCTACGGGGGCCGTGGTCGCGGCCCCGACTACCAGCCTGCCCGAGACCATCGGCGGCGGGCGGAATTTTGATTACCGTTATACCTGGATCAGGGACGCGGCATTCACGATGTACGCCTTCATCCGCCTGGGGCTTACGCGTGAGGCCGACCGCTTCATGGAATGGATTGACGCGAGGGCCCACGAGGAAAAGCCGGACGGTTCTCTGCAGATTATGTACAGCATTCACGGCGAGCACCATCTTCCGGAAATAGAACTCGACCATTTGGCAGGATACCGGGATTCGCAGCCGGTGCGGGTCGGTAACGCCGCTCATGATCAGCTCCAGCTCGACATCTACGGCGAACTGATGGATACCGTTTATTTGTCGAATAAATACGGCAAAAAGCTTTCTTACGATCTTTGGCTGCATTTGGAGAAAATGCTGGGCTATGTCTGCAAGAACTGGCACCGGAAAGATGAGGGAATCTGGGAGGTCCGGGGGGGAAGGCACCACTTTGTTTCTTCCCGGCTGATGTGCTGGGTCGCGCTTGACCGCGGGCTCCGGCTGGCGCAGAAGAGGGGGTTCCCTGCCGATCAGGAACGCATGCGGCGGCACCGCGACAAGATTTACAAGGAAATCATGGCCCAGGGCTGGAACGATGAAAAGAAGTCGTTCGTTCAGCATTATGACACGGATGCCCTGGACGCTTCTAATTTGCTCATGCCGCTGGTTCTCTTTATATCCCCGACTGATCCCCGGATGCAATCGACCCTGACCGCCACCCTTAACGAGCTGGTCTCGGACAGTTTGGTGAACCGCTATCAGGTCGAGCATGGAGCCTGGGACGGCTTTCACGGTGAGGAAGGCACCTTTTCGATCTGCACCTTTTGGCTGGTAGAGTGCCTGACCCGCGCCGGCCGTTTGGAAGAGGCCCGGCTGATTTTTGAAAAGATGCTTTCCTACGCCAACCCGCTGGGACTTTATTCCGAGCAGATCGGCCTTACCGGAGAGCATTTGGGTAATTATCCCCAGGCGTTTACCCATTTGAGCCTGATCAGTTCGGCCTTCAATTTGAACCGTGTGCTGGGGGAATAGAAGTCATGTGGCTGGATGTCAGCGTGCCCATTAAAGACAATATGGTGACCTGGCCGGGTGATCCGGCCGTCCGGGTCGAGCGCACCGCCAGGATGGAAGATGGCGACAGCGCCAATATTTCAAGCCTCTCCATGGGCTCTCATACCGGCACCCATGTGGATGCCCCGTATCATTTTTTTAAGGGCGGCAGCACGCTGGACCGCATGCCTCCTGACGCCTTGATCGGCCCGGCAAGGGTTATTGAGATTCGGCACCGCTGGGAAGTCACGGCGGATGAATTAAAGGAGCACCGGATCAGGCGGGGACAAAGGATTCTTTTCAAAACGCGCAATTCCGGCCGCTGTTGGAAGTCTGCCGGTTTTGTGAAAGACTTTGTTTTTATTTCGCCGGGCGCCGCGCGGTACCTGGCCCAACGGCGGGTCCGGGCAGTGGGGATTGACTACCTTTCGGTGGGTCCTTATGAGGAGGATGGGGGCCAAACGGGGGTTGAGGTCCACCGGATCCTGCTTGCCAGTGGTATTTGGATTATCGAAGGCCTTGATCTCAGGAAGGCCGGGGCCGGAAGATATCAGCTTATCTGCCTCCCCTTGCGGGTATTTCAAAGCGACGGCGCTCCGGCCAGAGCCGTTCTTTCACCATTAAGCTGAGCGGGAGGAAATGAGCCATGGCCAAGAAAAAGGAGAAATTTTCCCAAGCAGCGATGCCTTCCTGCCCACCGCGGCCGGTGCTGCAGGGACAGAAGGCGCTGGTGACCGGCGCGAGTTCCGGGATCGGCCGCGCCGTGGCCATTGCCCTGGGCGAGGCGGGGGCGGATGTGATGGTGAATTACCGCGGCCAGCGCGAGCAGGCGGAAAAGACGGCGGCGGAAGCGAGCCGCCACGGCTCCAGGGCCGTTGTTTTTCGCGCGGATGTCAGCCGGGAAGAGGACGTTCGGGTCATGTTTGACAACGCTCTGGCCGAATTCGGCCGCCTGGATATTCTGGTCAATAACGCCGGCATTCAAATCGACCGCCCCTTTGATGAGACTTCCCTGGAAGATTGGCGGAAAGTCATCGACGTGAACCTGACGGGCCAGTTTTTGTGCGCTCGCGAAGCGGTGCGGATTTTTAAACGCCAAGGCGTGGTCAAAGAAGTTTCCCGGGCGGCGGGCAAGATTATTTGCATCAGTTCCGTTCATGAAGAGATTCCCTGGGCCGGGCATGTCAATTATGCCGCGTCCAAGGGCGGGGTCAAGCTGCTGATGAAGAGTGTCGCCCAGGAAGTCGCGCCCCATCGCATTCGGGTCAACAGTATTGCCCCGGGGGCCATCCGCACGCCCATCAACGAAGAAGCCTGGAAAACTCCCGAGGCCTACGAAGAGCTGCTGAAGATGATCCCCTGCCAACGCATCGGCGAGCCCGCGGAAATCGGCCGGGCCGCCGTCTGGCTGGCCTCGGACGACTCCGACTATGTGCACGGCATCACCCTTTTCGTGGACGGCGGCATGACCCTTTACCCCGGGTTCGAGAACGAAAAATGAGCGGCGGGCGGTGCTGAACTCTTCCTCATGCTCCCGGAGGATCAAACCGCCTCTTCCACTTCCCGCCATTTTTCTTCCAGGCGCTGGGGGGAGACGGGGAACCGGGTTTTCAGTTCCTGGGCAAAGAGGCTGACCTTATATTCTTCCAGCATCAAGCGGTATTCGGCCAGCAGGGCTTTTTTGTTGGGAGAGAGTTGGGCGGGCTGGGGGTATTGGGCCAGGCGGTCCTGGAAGGGGGCCAGTTGGGCGGCCTTGGCGGCGTCCTTGGCCGGGACGGCGTGGGCGCGTTCGCTTCTGATCCGCAAGGCCTTGAGATAGCGAGGCAACCGGGCCAGGCCGGCTGCATCATGGCGGGCGAGGAAATCGGGGGGGACCAGGGCGGTCAGTTGGCGTTGCAGTTCCGCCGCCAGCCCGGAAGCGGCGGCACTACCCTGCCCTGCCGGCTGGGTAGTTGGGTGCAGGCGGTTCAGGGTGTTCAGTACTTCCCAGCGTTCGTTGAGGACTTCGAGGATCAGGGCGTAAAGCCGGCGGGCTTCGGCAAACAGGCCCTGGGCGCGGACCCGTTCGACGGTGGTTTGGAACTCCTCCGGGCTGGGAATTCGGTCTTCATCGGTAGCGAAAATTTCCCGCAGAACAAATTCGACCATTTGCCGGTTGAGTTCATCGAGGCCGGTCAAGCCCTGGGCCAGGCGCCAATGCTGGCGGGGGAAGACCAGTTCCTTGCGCAGCATTTTAAGCCCGGCGCTGAACTCCCGGCGGTAGAGGCGCAGCAGCCCCTGGCGGGTGGCGGCCCGGGCCGCTTCCTGGTCGGTGAAGAGCCGCAGGTTGACCTGCTCGCCGCTTTCCTCCAGGCCCGGAAAGAGATAACCGGTCAGTTGGCCGTCGGCCCCCGACACCGGCAAGCGCTCGGGGATGTTCGGCAATTGCTCGGCGCTGATTTTTTCCCGTTCCCATTGCTGCCGCAGGGCATTTACCGCCGCCTCGGGCAGTTCGGCCCGGCGGCTTTCGCCCCGGCTGACCAGGGCGCCCAGGTCGCGGCCCGCCGCCACGATTTTGCCCTGCTCGTCCACCAGGCAGAACCGGCAGCGCAGGTGCAGGGGCAGATCCGCGATCGCCCAGGCCGAACCGGGGATCCGCTGGCTGAACATCTCGTAAATCGCCCGGCTTAAGCTCTGGTAAAGGGAGACGTTGCCGGGCTTGAGAGCCCGGGCAAGGTCGGCGGCGGTCTGGGGAATCGGCACCAGGTGGCGGCGCAGGCTCTTGGGCAGGTTCTTGAGCAGGAAGAAAATCTTTTCCTCCAGCATGCCCGGCACCAGCCATTCGAAAAATTCCGGCCGCAGGTGGGGGGCCAGGGCCACCGGGATCATTATGCTGAGGCCGTCGTCCTCGGACCCGGGCTCGAAATGGTAGCTCAGGGCCAGGCTGAGTTCACCGACCTGGAGGGCGGCCGGGAATTTTTCGGCCAGATCGGGCTCGGGCTCCCGGCTGATCAGGTCTTGCTCGCGCAGGCGGAGAAAGTCGTCGCCCCGTTTGGTTTTGAGCAGGCGGTTGAGGCCGGCCTGGTCGAAGACCTCGGCGGGCAGTTGGCGGTCGTAGAACTGGTAAATCTCCTCGTAGCCCACCAGCAGGTCGCGACGGCGGCTGCGCTCCTCCAGGTCCTGGAGGCGGGCGATAGCTTCCCGGTTGTGGTCGAGGAATGGATAGCCGCCCCGCAACTCGCCCTCCACCAGGGCGCTCTGGATAAAGAGGCGGCGGGCATCCTCGCGGTCGACCCGGGCATAGGGGATCTTGCGGCCGGTCACCACCGGCAGGCCGAAGAGGGTGCCCCGTTCGGTGGCCACCACCTGGCCGCGCCTCTTTTCCCAGTGGGGATCGCTGTAGCTGTAGCGCATCAGGGGCCGGGCCAGGGGTTCGATCCATTCCGGCTCGATGGCCGCCACCGTACGGGCGTAAAGCTTGGTGGTTTCAACCAGTTCCGCCGCCATGATCCATTGCGGTAAGCGGCCCCGGGGCACCGCATCTTGTGGCGACCGGGCCGGCTTACGGGCCGGAGCACGCAGCGCCGCCCCGCTTGCCGCAACCTGCGGCATCCCACGACCGCTTACCCCGGCATGACCCTGGTGGGTGGTTGCAGTTTTGGTTTCCCTGGTTGGTTCAGTTCCGCCGGCGAATTCCTGTTTTTGGGCGGCATAGAGCAGCGAGCCGGGGAAGATCATGACCTCCCGGCCCCCTCCCCCCTGGTAGCGGTTTTTCTCCTTCTTGAGGGCGATATTGCGCAAGTTGCCGCTGAGCAGTGCCTGGTGGATGGCGGCGGCCTGGGCCGGCACCTCGTTGAAGCTGAAGCCGCGCTCGTCGGCGAGAATCCGCAGGATCTGGTCGTGGATATCCTGCCATTCCCGCATCCGCTGATAGGACAGAAAATGGCTGGCGCAGAACTTGCGCAGCTTGCCCTGGCTGCCGGTCTGCGCCAGCACCGCCCGGCTGGTTTCCCAGAGCTTGAGGTAGAAGAGAAAATCGGACTGGGCGGAAGCAAAGCGCTGGTGGGCCTGGTCGGCCTCCTTTTCCTTGTCCGCCGGCCGGACGCGGGGGTCCTGGATGCTGAGGGCGGCGGCGATGATGCAGACCTCGCGCAGGGCGTTGTGGTCCCGAGCCTCCAGGATCATCCGGGAAATGCAGGGGTCCAGGGGCAGACGGGCCATCAGCCGGCCCTGGCGGGAAAGCCTGGCCGGGGCGGTGGAACCGGGGGCGGTCGGTTCCAGGGCCCCGAGTTCGGCCAGCAACTGGTAACCGTCGCGGATGGCCCGGGCCGAGGGGGGATCGACGAAGGGAAAGGCGGCGGGATCGCCCAGTTGCAGGGCGGTCATCCGCAGAATAACCTCGGCCAGGTTGGAGCGGACGATTTCCGGCGGGGTGTAGAGGGGCCGGTTGAGGTAATCCTCCTCGGGGTAGAGGCGAATGCAGATGCCGGGGCCGACGCGGCCGCAGCGGCCGGCCCGCTGGTCGCAGGCCGAGCGGGCGATGGGGACCACCGGCAATTTGTAGGTCCGGGCCCGGGGGTTATAGGCGGCGATCCGGGCCAGGCCGGTATCGACCACGTAACGGATGCCGGGCACGGTGATCGAGGTTTCGGCCACGTTGGTGGCGATCACGATTTTGCGGCCCTTGACCGGCTGAAAAATCCGCCGCTGCTCGGTGGGCGAGAGCCGGCCATAGAGGGGCATGATCACCGCCCGAAAATTGGGGTCAGACACCATTTTGCCTAAAGCCAAAATGGTGTCTGACCCCAATTTTCCGGCCAGGATTTCGGCGGCTTCGCGGATATCCCGTTCGGTGGGCATGAAGACCAGGATGTCGCCGGGGCCTTCCTGTTCCTCGATCTCCCGCACCGCCGCCACCGCCTGCTCGACGTAGCTCGGCTCCTCCCCTGCCCCCTCCCCTTCGCCTTCCGGCGGCCGGTAGCGGATCTCCACCGGGTGGGCCCGGCCGGCCACCTGGATCACCGGGGCATCCCCGAAATGGCGGGAGAACTTGGCGGTGTCGATGGTGGCCGAGGTGATGATCACCTTCAAGTCCGGCCGCTGATCCAGCAGGTTTTTGAGGATGCCGAGGAGAAAGTCGATGTTGAGGCTGCGCTCGTGGGCCTCGTCGACGATGATGGTATCGTAGTCCCGCAATTCCCGGTCGTGCTGGGCCTCGGCCAGGAGGATGCCGTCGGTCATGAACTTGATTCTGGTGCTGCGGCTGGTGCGGTCGCTGAAGCGGATCCGGTAGCCCGCCAGCTCTTCCCCGGCCGGGCCCAGTTCCTCCCGCAGGCGGGCGGCCATGGAGATGGCGGCGATCCGCCGGGGCTGGGTGCAGCCGATCTTCTTCTGCTTTCCCCGCCCGGCCAGCAGGCAGAACTTGGGGATCTGCGTGGTCTTGCCGCTGCCCGGCTCGCCGGCGATGATCACCACCGGGAAGGCCTTGATGGCGGCCACGATCTCCTCGCCGAATGCGGCGATGGGCAGCTCCGGCGGGCAGGTAAGAATCGGGGCGGCGGTGGGGGCGGCAAAGGATGGGGACACGGGGCTGGAACTCTCCTGCGGGCCGGGTGGGCTTACGGTTGAAGGATCAGGCGGCAAAGCGAGGATACTACCATATTCGGCTCAGCGATGCAGCCAGCAGGCGGCGAAGTGGCCGGGCCGGGGCTCGAACTCGGGAGGCATCTCGCGGTCGCAGAGCTCCGGAATCGCGTGGGGGCAACGGGGATGAAAGCGGCAGCCCGGCGGCGGGGAGATCAGGCTGGGTGGCTCGCCGCCGGGAACGGCCCGCACCCGGTCGGCGTTGGCCGGGTCGGGCTCGGCGATGGCCGCCAGCAGGGCCTGGCTGTAGGGATGCTGGGGCTGGTCCACCAGCTCGTTGACTTCCGCCTTTTCGACCATCTTGGCGGCGTACATGACAAAGATCCGCTCGGCGAAGTGGCGCACCGTGGCCAGGTCGTGGGTGATAAAGGCCAGGGTCAGGTTATGGCTGGTTCGGATGGTGTGGAGCAGGTTGAGAATCTCGACCCTGACCGAGGCGTCCAGCATCGAAACCGGCTCGTCGGCGATGATCATCGCCGGGCGCAGGATCAGGGCCCGGGCGATGACCACCCGCTGCTGCTGGCCGCCGCTGAGCATATGGGGAAACTTGGGCAGAAAGTCCTCGGCCGGGGTCAGCCGTACTTCCTCCAGGGCCTCACCGATGCGGCGCCGGCGTTCGGTCCGACTGGTGATCCCGTGGACGATCAAAGGTTCGGCCAGGATCCGGCCCACGCTCATGAAGGGGGGCAAGGCCCCGTAAGGGTCCTGCTGGACATAGCCGACCCGGGCCCGGTAGTGGAGCTGCTCGGCCCGGTTCAGGCTTTGCAGGTTCCTGCCGGCGAAGATCACCTCGCCGCCGGTGGGCCGGTAGAGGCCCAGCAGGGTGCGGGCCAGCGAGCTTTTGCCGCTGCCCGATTCGCCGACGAAGGCCACCGCTTCGCCGCGCCGCAGCTCGAAGCTCACCTCGTCCACCGCCCGGACGAAGCCGGCCGGCAAAAAGCCCCAGCGCCGGAGCTCGAACCAGGTGCGCAGATCCCGCACCTTCAGCAGCGGATCGGGACAGGAATCGGTGGTCCAGGTGGACTTGGGCGTCATGGCTGTGCTCCCTCGGCATAGAGCCAGCAGCGCACCTGGCGCCCGCCCGGCAGGGTCATCAGGCCGGGGTTTTCGGCGCAGCGGCCGAACCGGGAGGGACAGCGGGGGGCGAAGCGGCAGCCGGCAGGCAGGCTGAGCAGGCTCGGGGGCTGACCGGTGATGAACTCGGGCCGCTTTTCCTGGTGCAGGCGGGGGATGCTCGCCAGCAGCAGCTTGGCATAGGGATGGAACGGGCGGAGGAAGAAATCGGCCGCGCCGGCCAGTTCGACGATCTGGCCGGCGTACATCAGGGCCACCCGGTCGGCGATCTCGCTGGAGGTGGCGACGTCGTGGGTGATGAGGATGAAGCTGGTCCCCAGTTCCCGCTTGATCCGCTTCAGCACATTCATGATCCCGGCCTGGGTGAGGACATCCAGGGCCGAGGTGGGCTCGTCGAGGATCACCAGGTCCGGCTCGGTGATCAGGGCCATGGCCAGCACCGCCCGCTGCCGCATCCCCCCGGAAAGCTCGAAGGGGTAGCGGCGGAGGAAATCGGCGGAAATCCCCACCAGGCTGAAGACCTCGGCCGCCCGCGCCAGGGCCCGGGCCCGCGACCAGCCGCGATGGACCAGCAGGGGCTCGGCCACCTGCTCGCCGACCCGCACCACCGGGTTGAGGGCGTTCATCGCCGCCTGCATGACCATGGCAATTCGCACCCATTGGACCTCGCGGCGGAAGCGCTCGTCGTTGTAGGCGCTGATCTCGGCCTCATCGAGGAACACCCGGCCGGAGCAGATTTCGACGTTGCGGGGCAACAGGCGCAGCAGCCCCCGGCCCAGCGAACTTTTGCCGCAGCCGGACTCGCCCAGGACCACCATGGCCTGGTGGCGCTCCAACTCGAAGCTCACCCCGTCCACCGCCCGGCCGATCCCGGCGCTGGTGCGGTAAAAGAGGCAGAAGTCATCGACCCGCAGCAGGTTCCCGGCCGCCATCACATCGCCCTCAAGCGCGGGTTGAAAATGCGGTCCAGGGCAAAGCCGAGCATGGCGAAGCCCAGGCCGGTGAGCATCAGCAGAATCGCCGGGGCGACCACCCAGTAATAGAAGCCGTTGTAGAGGGCGCTCATGGTCTGGGCGTCGTTGAGGATCTTGCCCCAGGTGGGCAACACCGGATCGCCCAGGCCCAGCACCGCCAGCGAGGCCTCCAGGAAGACGAAGGTGGGAATCAGGGTGACGAAGGCCGGGATCAGCACCGGCAGCACCCGGGGGATCATGTAGCGGGTGATGATCCGCAGATCGCCGGCCCCGTATGCCCGGGCCGCCTCGATGTAGGGGGCGGAGCGCACCGGCAGCAGCATGGCCCGGTACATCTTAATCCCGGCGCTGAAGATGCCCAGGGCCACCACCACCCCCAGCATCAGCCAGATGCTGGTCGAGTAGAGGGTGCCGACCATGACCAGAATCGGCAGCAGGGGCAGGATCATGTTGACCTCGGTGAGGCGCTGGATGATGGCGTCCACCCAGCCCCCGAACCAAACCCCGGCGGCGGCGATCACCAGGGTGGTAAGGGTGGTCCCCACCGCCGCGATCAGGCCGAAGGCCAGGGCCACCGGGGTGCCCCAGAGCAGGGCCACCATCAGGTCGCGCCGCAGGTGATCGGTGCCCGCCGGCCCGTGCACCCGGCCGTAGATGACCAGGTCGACGGCCAGCTCGGCGGCTTCCTCGAAGAGGATCGCCTCGACCGTCAGTTCATAGGAACCGGTCCGGGCCCGCTCGGGGACGGTGGCGCCGGGTTCGGCCAGCAAACCGATATGGGGTACCTCACCCAGCCGGCGCTCCAGGGCCAGGTCCTGGGAGATGGCAATCCGGTCCTCGCGACTGATCCGCCGCCCGCCCAGGGGAACTTCCTCGCCGTCCGGGGTGTGCCAGGTGAGGCGGACGAAGGGCTGGCGCTCCTGGTAGGCGGCGCTGAAAAAGAGGTTGATCTCGCTGGGAAAACCGGCGTAATCGTAGTCGAAGGCCAGGGGAATCCGCATTTGGCGGCCGCCGGCGAAGGGTTCCTCCTCGATGACGGCCGCGGCGCTGGAAACGATCATGGTCCGGGGCTGGCCGCCGCCGGTGAGGCGGTCAACCCAGGCCGAGCGGGCGTTGACCGGGTGCATGCGCCACTGGTCGCCCCCCCGCCAGAGGCCCAGGGCCTCGCTGTAAGGAATGGCGATCACGGCGTAAACCGCGATCCCCACCAGAAAGGCGATGATCGCCAAACCCACCAGGGCCGAGGGGTAGCGGCCCAGTTGCCGCCCTGCTTGGCGCCAGGTACTCATCGCCGGCCTCCGGTGACCCGGACCCGGGGGTCAAGGATCGCGTAGAGGATGTCGAGGATGAAGACGGTCAGGGCCAGCAGGTAGGCGAAGATCACCACCGAGGCGATGATCACCGGCATATCGCGGTGGCCGATGGCTCGGAACATCAGGGTGCCCAGTCCCGGCCAGTTGAAGACCTGCTCGAGAATGATCGCCCCGCCCCAGAGGCCGATCAGCATCAGGGCGAAGCTGGTGATGATCGGAGCCAGGGTGGGCCGCAGGATATAGCGGCGCTCGATGAGCCGGGAAGGCAGGCCCTTGGCCCGGGCCATCTCGACGTAGTCCTCGCTGGAGTGGATCAGGAAAAAGGTCCGCCAGGAATAAATCGAGATGAAGATCGCGGAGAGAAACATCGCCGCCAGCGGCAGGGCCATGTGGCGGAGGACGTCAAGCCCGTAGGCCAGCCGCCCTTCCGGCGGCGGCGAAGAGACCATGCCCCCGGAAGGCAGGATCGGGGCCAGGAAGGCGAAGATCAGGATCAGGAAGATGCCGTAGAACCAGGCCGGGGCCGCCGAGGTGGGGGCCAGCCCGATCACCGCCCGGTCCAGGGCGCTGCCGTAGCGGCGGGAGAGATGCAGGGCAGCGAAGATCGATACCCCGAAGACCAGCAGGTTGGCGGTGCCGAAGAGCAGCAGGGTCGCCGGCAGGCGCTCGACGATGATTGCCCGCACTTCCCGGGCGCCGCTGTCGCTGTGCATGTGCTCGGCCCGGCCGAGGTTGAGGCGCATGGCCTGGTAAAGATAATCGAAGCTGCGGATGATGAAGGGCTGATCCAGGCGCAGGCGTTCGATCTCGAGCTGGACCCGCTGCTGGATCAGGGCGTTGCGCTCCTCCGGGATCAGGTCGCGGAAGGCCGGGTCCTCGCGGACCGCCTCGGCCGCGGCCGAACGGATCTGGACCAGGCGCAGTTCATCCACCTGGCCGCCCATGTTGGCGATCAGGATGGCCAGGTAAACCCCCACCATGACCGTGAGGAAAAGGGCGACCAGGCGCAGGCCGGCAAAGGCGGCGAAGCGCTTGAGGTCCCCCAGCCAGGCGCGGCGGGGAACCGGGGCTGCTGATTGCGGGCTGGGATTCATGGGCGATCGGTCTCCCCGTTTGGCGGGCCGGGCCGGGCCGGCACGGTGGCAAAGGCCTGGGAGGCAAAGGTCGGCAGCGCGACCCGGCGGGAGGTCACCGCCACTTCCAGGCTGTTGGCCCCGGTGCCGAGCTGGGCGAGCTGCTCGGAGTCGAGGGCGATCCGCCAGCGGCCGGGTTCCGCCGGGGCGGCCGCTCCCCGCAGCACCAGCTCACCGACCCCGTCGAAGAGCAGATACTGGACCGCTTCGATGGCCTCGGCCGGATAGGGCTCGCCGCCCAGGGTAATTTGCAGCTCGAATTCGGCCGCCTCGCCGGCGCTCACCACCAGGGGTCCGTCCAGCTCGAGTTCGGGGATTTCCGGCCGGGTGAAGCGCAGCCATTTGCTGGCCGGATCGGGAAAATCGGGGAAGCGGCGGATGACCACGCTGCGTTCCACCGGATGGACCGAATGGAGATAGAAAGGACCGTCATCGACCCAGAAATGGCCCCGCAGGCGGTGCCAGTCGGTCAGGGCCTGGTAGCGGGCGGCGACCTCGCCTTCGGCCATAAAGCCTTGCAGGGTCGCGGCGAAGGGCACCGCCCCGCTCTCTTGGGCCTCCCGCAGGTGACGTTCCAGCACCCGCAGGCTGGGCCCGCCCACCAGGCTGAGCCAGTTGACCTCCAACTGATCCGCCTTGGCCGAGGAGAAGGCCAACTCGCCGTTGCTTTCGGCCATGATCCCCAGGGCCAGGGTGTGCCAGGGTGATGAGCCGGGGGTGCGGGCGGCCACGATCCATTCGGCGTCCGGGTAGATCTGGTCGCTGTAAATTTCAATGGTCAGGGGATCAAGGCTGAGCAGGCGCCAGCCCCGGAAGTGGCGGCGGAAGACCTCGAAGGTGGGGGCGTAGCTTCGGTCGTAGAGGGGGCTGTTTTCATCGGCCCGCTCGAAGGTGAGGATCCAGGGCAGGATGATGTCGGCCGGGGATACCGGAGAGCCGTCATGCCAGTGGCGCTGGAAGTAGCCGGGCTCGTAGCGCACCACGGTGCGGGTGCGGGCGGTGATCCCCTCCGGGTGCTGCTCGCCGGCGGTGACGAAGCGGCCGCCGGCGCCGTCCCAGGCGATCCAGGTGTCGGCGGGCACCGGAATCTCGGGGGCGGTATCCAGGGTCAGCCAGTCGAGGGTCCGGATCACCGGCACCCCTTCCTGGACGGTCACCGCCGCCGCCTCGATCCGCTGGGGCCAGTAGAGCCCGGTGAAGGGGTCGGGCAACAGCGAACTGTCGCCGAGCGAGCGGATGATCATGGTGTCGAAGATCCAGTTGCTGCCGGCCACCGGGTTCCACGGCTCGGTGAGCAGGCCCGGGGTGGCGATGACCAGCCGGCCGCCGACCCGGTCGCGGAAGCGGATGGTGTAGGGCCAGAGCACCGAGCCCGAGGTGCCGCCGGCCAGGTCCACCGCCAGCAGCACGTCGCGAGAGCGGGGCCAGAGGTTGAGCTGATCGATCAGCCAGATCCGCACCGAGTCCTCCATAGCCAGCTCGAGGCCCCGGGCCATCAAGGTCTGGCGCTCGTCCCAACTGGCGTAATCCCGGCGCTGGAGACGCTCGGCAATCTCGTCCAGTTCGGGCTCCGGGGCATAGACCTGCCACAGGGGCTCGGGCCGGCCCCGGGGGGTGTAAAAGTCGCTGAGGTTGCCGGCCAGGTCGCGGTTGATCACGGTGGAAATCCAGCCCCCGGTGTAGAGGTGCCAGTTGCCGGCGTAAGGGTCGCCGGCGATCCAGATCCGCGAGGCCTCCTCGGCGGTGCGATAGCGGCGTTCGACCCGGAAGCCGACTTCCTCCAGCAGGTTGGCGACGTAATCGCCCACCTGGCGGCGCTCGTCCTCGGTGCGGATCAGCACGATCAGGCGCACCGGCTTGCCTTCGAGCATCCAGGAGCCCTGTTCGAGGCGGGCCCCGAGGCGTTCCATCTCGCGCTGGATCACCGCCCGGGCCCGCTCGGGATCATGGGCGTAGCGCAACTCCAGGGCCCGGGCCACGTCGGCCAGGCGGGCATAGTCGGGGAAGGCAGTGTTAAGGGGCAGCCAGCGGGGCACGGCCAGGCCGCCGTAGATTTCCTCGGCGATATGGCGGCGGTTGATCAGCCAGTTGAGGGCTTCGCGCAGCTCGCGATGGTGGAAGGGGTTGATTTCGCCGTTGTGGAACCGGGGCCCGGCCGGATTGACGGCCAGCTCGCCGGCGGTGCCGTAGGAGAAGTCGTAGGCCGCCCGTTCGGAATCGCGCAGGCGGCGGAAGACGGTGGCGCTGGTAACGCCCTGGGCGAAAACGTGGTGGGTGCCGGTTTCGATCAGGGCGGCGATCTTGCCGGCGTCGGCTTCCTGGGTAAAGACGACTTCATCGACCAGGGCGCCGCGCCGCTCGGCCTGGTCGAACGGTTCCGGGAGCGCCGCCGGTTCCTGCGGGGCCGGAGGCAACAACAGGATTGCCGCGCCGGCCAGCAGGCCGAGGACGAGCAGATAGAAACCGGTCTTCCTCATCATATCAACGGCTTGGGATCATGGTGATGGCTCCGCCGACCTTATGGTTTCTGCTTCGCAATCCGGGTACTGCCGGGGGATTACGAAAGATAGCCGAGCACGGTTTCACCGGCCTTGACCTTGCGGCCTTCGGTGACTTCCAGTTGGGTGGAAAGGGGCAGATAGAGATCGACCCGGGAGCCGAAGCGGATCAGGCCGAAGCGCTGACCCCGGGCCAACTGGTCGCCGGGCTCGGCCCAGCAGACGATGCGGCGGGCCACCAGCCCGGCCACCTGGACCACCGCCATCCTGTGGCCCCGCTCGGAAGCCAGGACCAGGGCGCAGGCCTCGTTCTTCAAGGCTCCCCGTTCGCTGTCGGCGGAATAGAAGGAGCCCGGCATGTAGATAATCTGCTCCACCCGGCCGGGGAAAGGGATCCGATTGACGTGAACATTGAAGATGTTCATGAAAATGCTGACTTTGTAAACGTGCTCTTTGACGAAGCGTTCGTCAAAAACCCGCTCCACCCTGATCACCTTGCCGTCGGCCGGGGCCACCAGGACATCTTCTTCGCGGGGAGCGACCCTCTCGGGATCGCGGAAAAAATAGACGATGAACAGGGTGAGAGCCAGCAGCAGCAGGGCGGGAAGAAAGAGGCCGAGAATCGCCACCACCAGGGTGGCGAATCCGGCCAGCAAAATAAAGGGGTAGCCCTCCAGGGCCACGGGAATCCGGGCTTTAAGCATGTCTGGCTTAGGACTTCTTGCCGCGGGTGATGGCGATGACCCCGGTGCGGACGATTTCCTGGATGCCGATGGGCCGCAAAATGTCAATGATCGCCTGGACCTTGGTTTTAGAGCCGGTGAGTTCCACCACGTAGCTCTTGGGAGAAACATCGACCACCTTGCCCCGGAAGATATCGATCACCCGCAACACCTCTGCCCTGGTTTCGGCTTCGGCCTTGACCCGGATCAGGGCCATTTCCCGCTCGACATGATCGTGCTCGGACATGTCGGTAACCTTGATGGCATCGATCAGTTTGTGGAGCTGCTTGGTGATCTGCTCGATGATGGCCGCGTCCCCGTGGGTCACCAGGGTCAGGCAGGAAACATCCTTCTCCATGGTTTCAGCCACGGAAAGGCTGTCGATATTGAAGCCGCGGCCGCTGAAGAGCCCGGTGACCCGGGAAAGCACCCCGGGCTTGTTTTGCAGCAGAACGGAAATCGTATGTCTCATGGCGGTTCCTGTTTCAGAAGTCAATTGATGATTTTCTTCGGTTAATGCCTCGGCTGAAACAAAACGTTCAGCAGGGTTGCAGATTCGGGCAAGCAACCCGGTGCCGCGCAGGCCGCTGCGCAAGCCGGGTTGCTTGCCCGAAGATGCGGGCCTGCTGGACGTTTTAGACCAGCAACATCTCGGTGGTGGCCTTCCCGGCCGGAACCATGGGGAAAACCCCTTCCTCGCGGGAAATAACGAAGTCCATGATCACGGTATTCTTGGTCTTGAGGGCTTCCTTGATCACCGGTTCGACTTCGCTGGGCTTGGTGGCCCGCAGGCCCACGGCGCCGTATGCTTCGGCCAGCTTGACAAAGTCCGGGGCCACGTCCAGGGTGGTGTGGGCGTAGCGCTTGTCGTAAAACAACTCCTGCCACTGGCGGACCATGCCCAGGTAGTTGTTGTTGAGAATGGCGATCTTGACCGGACAGTTGTACTGCCGGGCGGTGGCCAGCTCCTGGATGTTCATCTGGATGGAGCCGTCGCCGGCGATGTCGATAACCGTCTTCTTGGGGGCGGCCATCTGGGCGCCAATGGCGGCGGGAAAGCCGTAACCCATAACCCCCAGGCCGCCGGAAGTCATGAAGTGGCGGGGGTGGTTGAAATGGTAGAACTGGGCCGCCCACATCTGATTCTGGCCGACCTCGGTGGTGATGATGGCATTGCCCTTGGTCAATTCATGGAGCTTCTGGACCACGAACTGGGGCTTGATCACCCCGGCTTCCTCGAGGTAGCCCAGGGGATGACGGGTCTTCCACTCCTTGATCCGCTTATGCCAGGCCTTGTGCTGCTCCTTGGCCGCCTTTTTGTCGAAGCCCTGGCTCTTGTCGAACCAGACGTTCATGGCGGTCAGGGCATGGCGGCAGTCGGCCACGATGGGGATGTCGACCCGGACGTTCTTGCTGATCGAACTGGGGTCGATATCGATATGGATGATCTTGGCGTGGGGGGCAAAGGCGTCGATCCGGCCGGTGACCCGGTCGTCGAAGCGGGCCCCGACGGCGATCAGCAGATCGCAGTTGGCCACCGCCATGTTGGCGTAGTAAGTACCGTGCATGCCCAGCATTCCCAGGGAAAGGGAGTCGGTGCCGGGAAAGCCGCCCAGACCCATCAGGGTCATGGTTACCGGGATGTCGAGCTTCTTGGCCAGTTCGGTCAAGGCCTCGGAGCCGTTGGAGCTGATCACCCCGCCGCCGGCATAAAGCACCGGCCGCTGCGCCTTGAGCAGGGTTTTGCAGGCCTTTTCGATCTGGCCGGGATGGGGCTCGTAGGTGGGCTTGTAGGTCCGCATCTTGATCGGCTGGGGATCGGTATAATTGATGGTCGCGGCGATCACGTCCTTGGGCAGGTCAACCAGGACCGGGCCGGGCCGGCCGCTGCGGGCCAGGTGAAAGGCTTCGCGGATGGTGGGCACCAGGTCTTCGGGCTTCTTGACCAGGTAGTTGTGCTTGGTGACCGGGCGGGTGATCCCGACGATATCCACTTCCTGGAAGGCATCGTTGCCGATCAGCATGGTGGGGACCTGGCCGGTGAAAACCACCATCGGAATGGAGTCGCAATAGGCGGAGGCGATCCCGGTGACGGTGTTGGTGGCGCCGGGGCCGGAAGTAACCAGGGCTACCCCGACTTCCCCTCTGACCCGGCCGTAGGCGTCGGCGGCATGCACCGCGGCCTGCTCGTGGCGGACCAGAACGTGGGTCAGCTTTTTGGCCTGCAGCAGTTCGTCGTAAAGATCGATGACCGCACCGCCGGGAAAGCCGAAGATAACCTCAACCCCTTGTTCCTCCAGGCACTTGACAAATGCCTGCGCTCCTTTCATTTTCATTTCTTCTTTCCTGCGTTTGGTTATTGTGTCGACGTCGCAAAAAACCGCGCCGACGACCGGGCACGTTTTGCAACTACTTGTTTGCGCATTACCGACCAATACTTTGGGCGGGTTTTTGTGAAGTTGTCATCTTTGTCGACGTCGCAAAAAACCGCGCCGACGACCGGGCACGTTTTGCAACTACTTGTTTGCGCATTACCGACCAACCCTTGGGGCGGGCTTTTGCGAGATTGTCGTTTTGGGTCAAAAAATCTTAATATAGTAGTTGGGCAACGCTTGTCAAGCAGCTTCGCGCCGCCCGCCCCTTTTCAAGACGAATATTGCCGCCGGGCCGGCAGGCTATGCCCCGGCGGCGGCCGTCAGCACGGCTTGTTCTGCCCCGGCCGCCGGCAGGATTCCGGCAGCCCGGCCGCGGCTGAGAAACTCGGTCACCGCCCGCTCGCCTTCCTCGCCGAGATCAAGGGAAAAGCGGTTGACGTAAAGTTCGATATGGGCCCGCAGCACTCCTTCATCCAACTCTCCGGCATGGCGACGGATATAGGCCATGGCCCCGGCCGGGTTTTCCCGGGCCCGCTCCAGGCTGGCCCGGATTGCCGCCTCGATGGCCGCCAGTTTCGCCCCTCCCAGGGAGCGGCGGGCCACGATTCCCCCCAGGGGAATGGGCAAACCGCTGATTTCCTCCCACCAGGTCCCCAAGTCGGCCAGCAGCACCAGGCCGTGGTCGCGGTAGGTGAAACGGCTTTCGTGGATGATCACCCCGGCGTCGATTTCACCCCGAACCAGGGCCGGCATAATCCGGTCAAAGCGCATCACTTGCAGGTTGCCGGTTGCGGCGGCCTCCCCCGCCCCGGCGCGGTCACGCAGGCAGGCGGGGGCAAAGAGGCCCAGCAGCATGGCGGCGGTGGTGTAGCGGCCGGGAATGGCCACCCGCCGGCCGGCCAGTTCGGCCGGATCAAGCTTGGATCGGGCCACCAGCAGGGGGCCGCAGCCCCGGCCCAGGGCCGCCCCGGCCCGCAGCAGCACGTAATGATCGAGGACATGGCCCAGGGCGTGAAAGGAGAGTTTGCTGACGTCCAGTTTGGCGCTTAGGGCCCAGCGGTTGAGGGTCTCGACATCCTCCAGCAGCACCGGGGCGAATTCCGGGGCCTCGGCCACCAGGCCGTGGACCAGGGCGTGAAAGATAAAGGTGTCGTTGGGACAGGGGGAAAAACCCAGGGAAAGCGGACTGGTCATTAAGGTTGCCACCCTATTTTGCTTGCGGTCTGGGCCGGATCAGGCGGATCCTGGCCAGGCCGCGGCCAGTTCCGGCAGCAGCCGGCCCAGAACGTCCGTGTTGGCCCGGATCGCCTCGGCCAGGCGCCAGCGCCCGGGATCGCGATCCTCGACCATATTGCTGACGCAGCGGAGCTCCAGCAAAGGCCGCTGGAAATTGCGGCAGACCAGGGCGGCGGCGGCGCCCTCCATGTTTTCGCAAAGGCCATGATGCCGCCGGGCCAGGGCCCGGCCCCGCTCCAGGGTGGCGCTGGCGGCATTGACGGTGACAAAGGTGCCGCAATGAAAGGGGATCCGCAAGCGGCGCAAAATCTTGACCGCTTCCTGCAAAAGGGGGCTATCGAGGGAGAATTCACGGCCGGCATCCAGCTCGGGCCGGCCGAAGGGCTCGGCTCCATGCCCGGCGGCAACTCCGAAATCCCCCTGAACTTCCCGCTGAGCCAGGCAGATATCCAGCAGGCCGGGGTGGGGAGGCTCAGCAGATGCGGCGGCGGAACCGCCGGGGGCCGAGGCGGTGAGCGGCGGATAGGCGCCGGCCACCCCGGCCATTATCACCGCGGCATAAGCTTCCGGCCGAGGGGCCAGGCAGGCGGCCAGGGCGGCGGCGGCGGCCGTCA
>NZ_JBIPKI010000026.1:0-32288 GCF_044068515.1 Desulfurivibrio nitratireducens | reverse complement strand
AGAGAGAGCCGCCCGGGCCAAGGAGAGCGGCGCCCAGGAGACCACCCCGGCCCCGGCAAAACCGCCGGAAGATGCCGCCCCAGGCCCGGAAAGCCCGGAGGTCGCCACCCCCGCGGCCCCACCGAAAAAAACCGCCCCCGCGGCTCGCAAAAAAAGCCGGACCGCCAGCGCCGGCAAAAGCCCGGCTAAAGCGGGGACCAAGAGCGCAAGCAAGGCCGACGCCGAAACCGCGGCCAAAAGCGAAGGCAAGACCGCCGGCCGGCCGGCCGCCCCAAGCAAGGCCAAGAAGGCCCCGGCCAAGAGTGCCGAACCGGCCGCCGCCAAAGCCACGACCGCGGCGGGAGCCAGCTACAAGCTGCTGATCAATACCGATGAGCCCGAGGAGTGCCGCCTGGCCCTGGTGGAAAACGGCAAGGTGGAAGGTTTTTTCATCGAATCGGTGAGCCGGGCCCAGTGCAAGGGCAATATCTACAAGGGCCGGATTACCTCGGTGGAAGCCAATCTCCAGGCCGCCTTCGTCGATATCGGCCTGCCCAAGAACGGTTTTCTCTCCTTCAGCGAAATCCACCCCGAATACTACGAACAGGAGGTGGGCCCGGAAACCCACTGGAAGAATCTCAAAATCCAGGACATGGTCAAGAAGGGGCGGGAGGTTCTGGTGGAGGTGGTCAAGGAGGCCACCGGCAACAAGGGCCCCAGCCTCACCACCTACCTGTCCCTGCCGGGCCGGTTTCTGGTCCTGATGCCGGGCAGCGATTCCGCCGGGATCTCGCGCAAGATCGACGACGAAGCTGAACGCCGCAAGCTCCGGGAGATGGTGGAGGGGCTCAATATTCCCGAAGGAATCGGCTACATCATTCGCACCGCCAGCCAGGAGATCACCAAGACCGCTCTGAGCCAGGATCTGCGCTACTTGATGAACCTCTGGAACGAGATCAAGAAAACCGGCCAGCAGGCCCAGGCTCCGGCCCTGGTCTACAAGGAGCAGAACATCATCTCCCGCTTCCTGCGCGACCACTACACCACTGAGATCAAGGAAATCCTGGTGGACAACGAGGAGGCGGCCGAACAGGTCCGCGACTTCCTCCAGCTGCTGCCGGCGGCCCAGCGCCGCAAGACCACGGTCAAGCTCCACCAGGGCAGCCAGCCGATCTTTCACCAGTACCACGTGGAAAAACAGATCGAGCAGATGTTTCAGCCCACCGTGCCGCTAGCTTCCGGGGGCTCCATCGTGATCAACCCCACCGAGGCCCTGGTCTCCATCGATGTCAACTCGGGCCGCACCGCCTCCAAGGACCGTGATTTCGAGGAAAGCATCTTCATCGCCAACATGGAGGCGGCCGAGGAATTGGCCCGTCAGTTGCGGATGCGGGACCTGGGCGGCCTGATCGTGGTCGATTTCATCGACATGCGCAGTGCCGCCCATACCCGCGAGGTGGAGAAAAAAGTCCGGGAATGCATGAAGCGGGATAAGGCCAAGGTCGATTTTTCCAAAATTTCCAAGTTCGGCCTGATGCAGATCTCCCGCCAGAAAATGGCGGCGCCGATCCAGACCACCAGCTACAAGACCTGCCCCTGCTGCGAGGGCCGCGGCCTGATCCGCTCGGTGGAAAACCTGGCCTTGGCCCACCTGCGCCAGCTCCAGACCGGCCTGAGCCGGCGGGGCACCAGGAAAGTGCTCTGCCGGCTGCCCCTGGAAGTGGCCCAGTACCTTCTCAACAAGAAGAAGGAGGATCTGCTGGGGCTGGAAAAAGAATACCAGGCGGAAATCATCATCGAGGTTGACCCGGCCATGATGCCCGCCGACGGCAAGATCGACTTTCTCCGGGAGTGATCGGAAGGCGGAGCTAGCTATGCTCCGCCTTCTTGACAATCTCGGCGTAGTAATCGGTTTCGCTGATTTTTTCCGCCACCACGGCCTCGATCTCGGCCCGGGTCAGGTGAAACATGCCGCAGGCGGGGCAACTGCCGTCAAAGTTGTCGCCCACGGCCCGCGCCCGCAACTCATCGATCGTCATATGATCAACATTACCGCAGGCCCCGCTGGGGTTCTCGGCCCGCACCTGGGTACGCTCGGCTTTCGGTTTATCTTCTGCCATCTGCTTTCTCCATAATGAGGTGGGCTGTCATTGGCTCAAGCCACCCGACACCCCCGGCGGCAGTCCGCCGCCGGGGGTGTCGGGTGCTGTTTTGCAGCTCAATTCTTCAGGCTGTCGATCAGGTTTCCGCGGACATCAACCAGGTCCAGGGCCAGTGCGATACCGCCATCCAGGCGGTGGGTAGCGCAGGACATTCACGGGTCGTAGGCCCGGACGGCCATCTCCACCTTGTTCATGATGCCTTCATCGTAGTGGCCGTCCTTGATCATCGAGGAGGCCGCTTGCTTGACGCTCATGTTCATCGGCCCGATATTATGGGTGGTGCCGACGATCAGATTGGCCGCCTTGATGCAGCCCTGCTCATCGGTGGTGTAATCATGAATCAGGGTGCCCCGCGGGGCCTCGACAACCCCGACCCCGCGGCCCGCCTTGGGTTCCACCTTGGCCCGCACATTGGTATCGGTGATGCCCTCCCAGTTGAGGAGTTCGATGGTCCGCTCACAGGCATAGATCAGCTCGATCAGGCGGGCGTAATGGTAAAGCAGGGTGGCCTGAGCCGGCCGGCCGAAGGCGGCCCGGAACTCCTCCAGGGCCTCCTGGGCCTTGGGGGTGGAGATCTGGTCGCAAACGTTGATCCGGGACAGGGTGTTGACCCGGTAGATGCCCTTGGGCGCCTCGAGATCCAGCGAGAAGCCCTCGTTCCAGACCTTGGCATAGGGCATCTTGCCATAGCCCCAGGGCTCGACATGTTCACCGAGATAGTCGAGATAATCAGCCCCCTCGAAATCGATATAGGAGCCGTCGGCCTTCATCAGGCGCTGCTTGCCGTCGAAAAAGCGCAGGGAGCCGTCATTGCGGTCAACGGTGCCGAGAAAGCCGGTGGTGATCACGCCCAGCTTGCCGATCACATCCAGATAGCGGTTGAAAACGTTGTTCTTGGCAAAATCCAGGGCATAGAGCGAGAAATCGAGCAGGGTTCGGGTGTCCCTGAGCATCGCCTGGCGCTCCTCCTCGGGCAGCGGCTTGGAGAAGCCGCCGGCCACCGCGGCGACGGGATGAATCGCCTTGCCGGCGAAGCGGTCGATCATCATCTGGCCGAGCTGGCGCATCTTGACCACCTCGGTGGCCAATTCGGGAGCGGCCTTGACCACCCCGATGACATTGCGCACCGAGTAATCGGCATCGGGTCCCAGGACAAAATCCGGCGCCGCCAGGAAAAAGAAATGCAGGATCTTGTCGTTGATATGGGCCATGACCTGGAGCAGTTCCCGCAGTTTCTGGCCGGTGGGGGTCGGGGTGACCCCGAAGCAGCCGTCCACCGCCTTGTTGGAGGCGGTATGGTGCATCCAAGGGCAGATCCCGCAGATCCGGTTGACGATCCGGGGCACCTCTTCGGCCGGCCGGCCCTCGATAAATTTCTCGAACCCCCGCAGGGACATCAGACTCATGTACGCATCTTGGACATTGCCGGCATCATCAAGCTGCACGGTGATCCGAGCGTGTCCCTCGATGCGGGTAATCGGCTGTATATTAAGTACCTTACCCATCTTATGCTTCCTCCTTGACCGCAACCTTTTTCTTCGGACGCAGATTACCGTGCGCCCCGCTGAAGCGGAGCATGGATCTCCGATCCACCACCGATTTGGTATCAATGCCATTGCTGGCCAGGGCGTTCATCATATCGAGCATCTGGTTGCCCCTGGGGAGCACCGGGCCGTAACAGCCCCGGCAGGGCACCCGGGCCTCGATGCAACTGGGGGCGCCCCGCTTGGCGCAGCCGGCGGCGGTCACCGGGCCCATGCAGACAAAGCCCTGCTCGAGCAGGCAACGCATCTCGCTGATGGGTTGGGCCGGGTCGAACTCGGCGTTTTCCACAAAGCGCTTGACCTGGTCCACCGCCCCCTTGCCTTCCCGCCGGGTCGGGCAGGTGTCGCAGACGCTCTTGGTCGGCAGGTTCGGAGGCCGGTTCTCCAGCAGCGAGATAATCACCTCGGCAATATGGGCCGGGTTGGGCGGGCAACCCGGCAACTGGAGATCGATCTTGACCTTCTCATCCAGGGCGTAGGTGCGATCGAACAGTTGGGGAACGATTTGGTTGGGCCGCACCGCCCCCGGATCGGTGGAGGGAGTCCGGTAAACCGCGTCAAAGCTGGCGCTGGAGTCCTGGCCGTTCATCAGGGCCGGAATCCCGCCCTGGGTAGCGCAGGAGCCCAGGGCGATGAGGATGGCGCACTTTTTGCGCATTTCCTCCAGGACCTCGAGATGCTCCTCGTTGGCCACCCCGCCGGTGATGATCCCCACCGTCGCCTCGGGCAACTGCAGATGGAGGCCCTGATCGCCGCATTGGCCGTAATATTTGTGGTCCATAATGACCGGGGCATGCACGATCTCGAGGTGCTCGGTCAAAATCGGCACCAGGGCCTCGCCGATATTGAGGAGGGAGATCTCGCAACCGGCGCAGGAGCTCAGCCATTCCAAAGAAGTTTTAACACCCATGTGATCCTCCTTTACGCTGCCTGAGCATTTTGCTGAACGGGACCCAGTTTCTGCAACCGGGAGGTCATCTCGGTGACCGCCTTGACGAACTTGTCCGGCTCGGCGGAAGAAACCCAGGTAATGGCAAATCTTTCACCTTCATAACCGTAATCATCGAGCAGTTCGGTGATCATCTCGGAGCGGGCCAGGGCTTTATAATTACCATCCAGGTAATGACATTCGCCGAGGTGTCAGCCGAGCACCATGACCCCGTCGGCGCCCTGGTTGAGCGCCTGGGTAACAAACTCGGGATGGACCATGCCGGAGCACATGACCCGGATGATCCGGATGTTGGCCGGATAGGCCATTCTGCCGGTGCCGGCAAGATCGGCGGCGGCATACGAGCACCAGTTGCAGCAGAATGCTATGATTTTCGGTTCATAACTCATTGCTCTACTCCTTATGTCAGTCGTCCTGTTATCGGTTCAACCGGTCGCTCAGCCGGCAAGGGCCGCCTCGATCTGGCTGCTGATCTGTTCCATGGTAAAGCCCTGCACCACCACCCCGCGCTTGGGACAGGTGCCCTGGCAGAGCCCGCAGCCCTTGCACTGGGCCTTGTTGACTTTGATATAACGGGGCGCCTGGGCCCCCGCGACCACGACCTCCCCTTCCACCAACTCAATGGCATGGTAGGGGCAGACATCGAGGCAGAGGGCGCAACCGTCGCAATTTTCCAGCACCGGCTCGGCCTTGACCGCGTCCAGGGTGACCGCCGGGCGGGCCAGCAGGGCCGAACCCCGTCCCGAGGCGGCCAGGGCCTGGGCCACCGCTTCTTCCACCGGTTTGGGATAATGAGCCAGACCGGCCACGAACAGGCCGTCGGTGGCGAAATCAACCGGCCGCAACTTGGCATGGGCCTCCTGGAAAAAGCCGCTCTCGTCCACGGCAACCTTGTAGATTTTGTTGAGCTTTTCGGCGTCCGGACTGGCGACGATGGCGGTGGCCAGCACCACCAGATCGGCTTTGATCTTTAAGGGCCGATGGAGAACATGGTCCCAGACCTCGACCCTGGCATGCTTGTGCTCCATCTCGACGGTGGGCTTGCCGTGCAGTTCGTAGTTGATGAAGATCACCCCCAGCTCCCGGGCCTTTTTGTACAAATGCTCGCGCTGGCCGTAAGTCCGCATGTCCCGGTAGAGGATGTAGACCATCCGGGTCGGATCTTCCTGCTTGAGCTTGATGGCGGACTGAACCGAGTGGGTGCAGCACACCTTGGAACAGTACATCCGCTCGCCCTCGCGGGAACCGACGCACTGGATGAAGACCACCGTCCGGGCCTTGGCGACATGCTGCTCCTTGAGCTTGAAGAGGCGGTCGAACTCCAGGGCCTTGACCACGTTGGGAATCCGGCCGTAGCCGTACTCCTGGGTGCGCAGCGACTGGCCGCCGATGGCGATGATCCCGACCCCGTGGTCGATGGTCTCACTTAACCCGTCCTTGCTGGTGATGGTAGTGGAGAAATTGCCCACGAAACCGTGGGCCGCGGCCACCTCATAACCGAGATGGAGCTTGATCTTCTCATGGCCGGTTACCCGGTCGCTCAGCTCCCTGGCCTTCTCCGGAATCGACTCGCCGGACCAGGTGTGCCCCAGATAGATGGCATTGCCGCCCAGGGCCGGGCTTTTTTCGACCAGGTGGACTTCGAAGCCCTGCTCGGCCATGTTGAGAGCCGCCGCCATCCCGGCAATGCCGCCGCCGACCACCAGTCCCTTCTGGGTGATCGGCACCGAGATGGGCTGCAGGGAGATCTGCCGGCTGACCTTGGCCACCGCCATCCGCACCAGATCGCGGGCCTTGCCGGTGGCGATCTTGGGATTGGCAAAATGGACCCAGGAGTCATGGTTGCGGATATTGGCCATCTCCACCAGGTATTCATTGATCCCGGCCGCCTTCAGGGTTTCCCGGAACAGGGGCTCATGGGTGCGGGGCGTACAGGCGGCGATCACCACCCGGTTCAAACCCTTGCTCTGGATCGTGCGGACCAGCTGTTCCTGGGTGTCCTGGGAGCAGCTGAAGAGGTTGCGCTCGGCATGGACCACCCCGGGCAGGGATTCGGCATAAGTCGCCAACTCTTCGACATCGACCACCCCGGCGATATTGGAGCCGCAATGGCAGACGAACACTCCGATCTTGGGCTCCTCACCGGCCACATCCCGTTCCGGGGGAAAGGTCTTGACCTTGGCAAGCTGGCCGCGGGCCGGGGCCAACAGGTCGGCCACCGCCGCCGCGGCGGCCGAGCCCTCCATCACCGATTGGGGAATATCCTTGGGGCCGGCAAAGGCGCCGCAGGTAAAAACTCCTTTTTTGGTGGTGGCCACCGGGGCGAAATCCGAAGTGGCGGCAAACCGGTCGCTGTTCAGGCGGACCCCGGCCATGGCGGCCAGGTCCTGAACATGCTGAGGAATCTGCATGCCGACGGAAAGCACCACCAGGTCAAAATACTCTTCGACCTGGCGCCCGGCCTCGTTGATATAATGGAGCCGGAGATCGCCGCTATCACCCTCCGGCTCCACCCCGTGGACCCGGCAGCGGACGAAACGGACTCCGGCCTTTTCCTTGGCGTTCTGGTAATACTGGTCGAACCCCTTGCCGTGGGTTCGCATATCCATCATGAAGATAGCGGTCTCCAGGCCCGGCACATGCTCCTTGGCCATCACCGCTTCCTTGATGGCGTACATGCAGCAGACCGAAGAGCAGTAGCCGTGACCGCACTTGTTCTCATCCCGGCTGCCGACGCACTGGAGAAAAGCGACCTTGCGGATCTCCCGGCCGTCGGAGGGCCGCAACAGGTGGCCGGCGGTCGGCCCCGAGGCGGAAAGGTAGCGCTCGAACTGCATGGCCGTGACCACGTTGGGATAACGGCCGAAACCCCAGATCTCAGCCGGACCCGGGTCGAAGGTCTCAAAACCCGGGGCCATAATGACCGCCCCGACCTGAACCTGGTGGGTTTTTTCGGTATCGTCGAAGTTAATCGCCCCGGCCGGGCAGACCTGTTCGCAGAAACCGCAGGCTCCGGCTTTCTTGAAGCGGATACAGCTGGCGGCATCGATCTGGTATTTCAGCGGCACCGCCTGGGCATACTTGACAAAGATCGACTTGCGCTTGCCGGTGGCGGCGTCATACTCGCTGGCCACCTTCTTGGGACACTTGACCGCGCATTCGCCGCAGGCGATACATTTATCCATATCGACATAGCGGGGATGTTCTTTTACGGTTACCTGAAAATTGCCGATATCACCGGAAATCGCGGCAACTTCACTGAGGGTCATCAACTTGATATTTAAGTGCCGACCGCACTCAACCAGTTTTGGCGCGATGATTCACATCGAGCAATCGTTGGTTGGAAAGGTCTTGTCCAGTTGAGCCATGGCCCCGCCGATGGCCCCGGAGCGCTCCACCAGGTAAACGAAATAACCGGAATCGGCCAGGTCCAGGGCTGCCTGCATCCCCGTGATTCCGCCGCCTACCACCATCACCGCGCCGATTTTTGGAATTTCCTGCATAACAAGGGTCTCCTTACTTTATTATTGTCAAGAGCGATCGTTATCGTCCGGCTGCTGGCCGCCGGCCGCCGCGTTCTCCTGGCCGGGTTGGACCAGGCTGTCGGCGACCAGTTCCCACAGGTACTTGACCTCGATGCCGAGATCGTACTCGTGGTTCAACGATTTCATTATTTGATCCCGACAGTTGTGGCAGGTCGCCACCACCAGCTTGGCGCCGGTTTCCCGGATCTGGCGTGCCTTGATCCGACCGTAATAGACCCGTTCGGGAGAAAAGGGCATGGCCCAGGCCCCGCCGCCGCCGCCGCAACAGTAGTTGCTGCCGCGGTTGGGCTCCATCTCCCGGTAGTCGGGGCAGCATTGCCGGGTAATAACGCGGCCCTCCTCGTAATAACCCTTGCCGAAGGCCTTTTCCGACTTGCGCCCGTAGTTGCAGGGATCGTGGTAGGTCACCGGGTGCGGGTGCCTGGTGTTGTCGAGCTTGATCCGGCCGCTCTCGATATACTCCTGGAGCAGATCGAAAACCGACATGATTTTGAATTCCTTCAGGGCTTCGGGAAACCATCTGTTCAACCCGGACCGGGTTGCAAAGTAGGCATGGCCTCACTCGGGTAGTAAGAGCACCTCGCATTGCAGGCGCCGCATGTTGTCGACGATGCGGCCCACCACGGTCTTCATGGCCTCGTCGTCGCCGGAGAATAGCCCCCAGTTGACCCCTTCCCAGTTTTCCGAGGATATGGTCCAGGACTCGCCGGCGGCGTGGAAAATCCGCCACCAGTACTTCATATCGTCCGGTTCCCCGAAGGGTTCCTTGGAGTTGACGGTGATCATCAGCCGGGCCCCCACCACGTCGACGGGGGTTTTGAAGCCGGTCAGCCCTTCCTCAACCAGCTCCTCGCCCAGGTCCTCACAGAGCATCAGAAAATCATCCTTGGGGATGCCGAGGTTGTTGCCCCGCTCCAGGCACATCGCCACCCCTTTATGGATCGGGCCGGGCACCAGATCGCGCTCCCGCAGCCCCCGCAGCCGCCGCATCAGGGCCAAGAGCTGCACCCCGGCCGGACAGACATTTTCGCATTTGCCGCACATCGTGCATTTCCAGGGCCAGTTGCTGTCGACCAGCTCCTTTTCCAGGCCCAGAACGGCCATCCGCACGATTTTGCGGGGATCAAGGCCGTCAACCCCGGCAATGGGGCAGGCGCTGGCACAGGTGCCGCAGGTCAGGCAGACATCGGCCATTTTGGCATCGCTGTAAATGGTGTGGACGGGAATACCGAGCTCCAGCGGCTCGACCTGCTGCCGGAGTTCTTCATACTGGCGGAAGGTTTCCCGGGCCACGTTGCTCGAGGGCTTGAAGTAGGGCCGGCGGCCGAACTTGGCGCAGACCGCCTGATAGTCCTCCATTTTCATCATATACTTGCGCCCGGGGCCTTCCTTGGCCCGCAGGGTGCCTGATTTGATCCAGTTTCTGATGGTGTTGCGGTGAACACCAAACTCCTCTGCCATTTCGCTGACGCTGAATTCGTACATCATCGGGGGTCACCTCTTAACTGGGTTGATAGAATGCTCATAATCAGCTCACATGCCCGGGGAACGGCGGCAGCCATTGAGGGCGAGAGTCCCGGTTCAATTTCGGCCGGAATATATTCGGCTTGGGCGGCAACAATCGTCACTTCGATACCGGTATGCTGCTCCAGTTCATGCAGCAGGTTGACAGTGGGAAACTGGTGCAGGGAAAAATCGTGAATTTTTTGGGCGGGAATGGCGGAGGAATCAATCAGAAAAACTTCCCCGGGCTGCCGGTCCGCGAAATCGACGGCATCGAGGATAATGATATGGCGCGGCCGGCCCTCTTCGCACAACAGGTAGTCAAAAAGATACTCCCGGATGCCGGTCATAGCGTCGACGGCCTCGGCCTCAGGAGGCAGAACGGAACTGGCCGTCAAGGCCTCAACTACCGTAGGGCCAAAGCCGTCATCCCCCATCAGGAGATTGCCGCACCCGAAGATTACCACCTTAGACAAGTCAGGCCTCATTGTGCAAAAGTTGCAAACACTCCACCCGTAGGATCACCTTAATACCACATTGCAAACAATTTCAAGCAAAATTTTGAAGGAAGATTCATTTCGTGCCGCTGGAGGGCGGAAGAGGGCCCGGGGGCAAAAACAGTGCCAGGGAGGTTAATGGCGGCCGTTGATTTTTGCAGCATCGTGGTTTCTCACCCGGGGCGCCAAACGAAGAATTACAGCACAATGACGAGTTTGGCCCAACTCCGCGAGGAGCGGCAAGGGACAATGCTCAGGGGAAGCCATCAACCACCCGGGGCACTAGCGCTGGTAGCGCTGCACGGCCCGGTTGTGGTCGCGGAGGTTGGTGGAAAACTGGTGGGACCCGTCGTTGCGGGAGACGAAATAGAGGTAATCGGTCTGCTCCGGGCGCAGGACGGCGGCGATGGCCGCCCGGCCGGGATTGGCGATGGGGCCGGGGGGCAGCCCGAAGATCACGTAGGTATTGTAGGGGGTGGGAGTGCGCAGATCTTCCCGGGTCAGACGCCGGTCAAAGCTTTGCCGTCCGTAAATCACGGTGGGATCGGTCTGGAGGCGCATCCCCCGCTCGAGACGGTTGAAAAAGACTCCGGCGATCAGGGCCCGTTCGCCGGGCAAGCCGGTTTCCTTTTCGACAATGGAAGCCAGGGTCATGATTTCCAGCGGGTCGAGGCCGGTGTCGTTGCCCAGTTCCGCCAGCAATTCGCTTAAAACCCGGCGGGCCCGCTCCACCAGCACCCGGGTGATCTCTTCCATGCGCTGACCCCTAGTGAAATAATAGGTGTCGGGAAAGAGCCAGCCTTCCAGGGTCGGAGCTTCCAGCCCGAAATGGGCGGGGGTCGGCGGGGCGGTGGCCATGGCGATGAAAGCGGAAGCCTCCAGCAACTGCTGGCCGGCCAGGATTTCGGCCACCTGGTAGAGATTGGCCCCCTCCGGAATCGTGACCTGGCGGCGAAAAGTGCGCCCGGCGGCCAGCAGCTCCAGGATGGCCCGGGGACTGGCCCCGGCCGGAATCGCGTACTCGCCGGCCCGGAGCTGGGAGCGCTGGCCCGAGAGCACCGCCAGCCAGCCAAAGCGGCGGTCCGGGCGCAGCACCCCGGCCTCGGCCAGCTGGCCTTCAATGGCGGCAAAGGATGAACCCGGCGGGATGTAAACCAGGGTTTCGGTCCGGGCCGGGCCGGCACCGGCCGCGTAGGACCAAAACCAGAGGGCCCCGAGCCCGGCCAGCACCAGCAGCAGGACGGCCAGACGCCCCAGCGTCAACCACGGCCGGCCGGATGCGGGTTCATTATTATGGTTGGGTTCAAGCTCCATCATGCTCGCAAGTCAGCAGGCCGAGGACAGCTAAAAACCAGCCCCGGCAGCTGCGCTCCGCTGGCTGCCGAGGTCGGACTCCGCCTGCTGTTCTCCGCCGGTCGGCTTTGGTCTAGCGGAAAACCATTTTAAGGATCTGGTCCATGCTTTTGACCGGCACGAAGGTGATCTTGCTGCGCAGATCCTTGGGAATTTCCTCCAGGTCCTTCTTGTTGTGCTCGGGGATGATCACCGTGGTGATCCCGGCCCGCAAAGCGGCCAGGGCCTTTTCCTTGAGGCCGCCGATGGGCAGCACCCGGCCCCGCAGGGTGATCTCGCCGGTCATGGCCACGTCGGCCCGCACCGTTTTGCGGCTCAGGGCCGAGTAAAGGGCGGTGGCCATGGTCACCCCGGCCGAGGGCCCGTCCTTGGGAATGGCCCCGGCCGGAACATGGACATGAATGTCGAGAGTGTCGAAAAAATTTTCCTTGAGCTTGAGTTCCTTGAGCCGGGAGCGGCAGAAGCTCAGGGCCGCCTGGGCCGATTCCTTCATGACCTCGCCCAATTGACCGGTCAGGGTCAGGTTGCCCCGGCCCTTCATCAGCGAAACCTCGACATAGAGGATTTCGCCGCCCACCTCGGTCCAGGCCAGGCCGGTGGCCATCCCGGGCTGGTCGATCAGTTCGCTTTCAGCCTCGGGCAGGTAGCGGGGCGGGCCCAGGTAGCCCTGCAGGGTGCGATTGCTCACCACGTAAGGCCCCCGGCCTCCTTCGGCGATCTTGCGGGCCACCTTGCGGCAGAGCGCGCCGATCTCCCGCTCGAGGTTCCGTAAGCCCGCCTCGCGGGTATAATGGGTGATCAGCCGGAGCAGGGCCTCGTCGGCGAAGTTGATCTGGCTAATTTTGAGCCCGTTTTCCTTGATCTGCCGGGGCAGCAGGTAGCGCTTGGCGATCTCGAGCTTTTCCTCCTGGGTATAGCCGGCCAGGCGGATGACCTCCATCCGGTCGAGCAGCGGCGGCGGAATGGTGTCGGTCATGTTGGCGGTGGTGATGAACATGACCTTGGAAAGGTCCATCGGCATATTGAGGTAATGATCCGAAAATTCGTTGTTCTGAGCCGGATCGAGCACCTCGAGGAGCGCCGAGGAGGGATCGCCCCGGTAATCGGTGCCCACCTTGTCGATTTCATCCATCATGAAGACCGGATTGTTGGTCCCCACGTTCTTGAGGCCCTGGATGATCCGGCCCGGCATGGCCCCGATATAAGTGCGGCGATGGCCCCGGATTTCGGCCTCGTCCCGCATGCCGCCCAGGGAAAGGCGGTAAAACTTGCGGCCCAGGGCCCGGGCGATGGACTGGCCCAGGGAGGTTTTGCCCACCCCGGGGGGGCCGACGAAGCAGAGGATCGGCCCCTTGCTGGTCTTGTTGAGCTTGCGGACCGCCAGGTACTCGAGGATCCGCTCCTTGACCTTTTCCAGGCCGTAATGATCGGCGTCGAGAACCTCCCGGGCCAGCTTGAGGTCGAGGCGATCCTTGCTGGACTTGCGCCAGGGCACATCGAGCAGCCAGTCGAGATAGGTGCGGATAATGGCGGCCTCGGAAGCGTCGGGGTGCATCATCTCCAGGCGCTTGAGCTGTTTGAGGCCCTCCTTTTTGACCTCCGGGGGCAGCCGCCCTTTGCTGAGCCTTTCCCGCATCTCGTCCAGCTCCTGGGAGCGCTCGTCGATGTCGCCCAGTTCCTTTTTCAGGGCCTGAAGCTGTTCGCGGAGGAAATATTCCCGCTGGCTGCGGCCCATCTCCTCCTTGGCCTCGGACTGAATCCGGGCCTGGACGGTGGAAACCTCCACCTCTTTCTGGAGGAATTCGGCCACTTTGCGCAAGCGGGCCACCGGATCGAGAATTTCCAGGACCGATTGCGATTCCGCCACCTTGAGCTGGAGGTTGGAGACCACCAGATCGGCCAGCCGGCCCGGCTCCTCGACGTTGTTGAGAATGACCATCAGGTCCGAGGACATAATGCCCTTAAGCGCCAGGATTTTTTCGGTCTGTTCGCGGACATTGCGCATCAGGGCCTCGATTTCCACCCCGATCTCGGGGCTTTCCTCGTCGTGGAGGACCTCGATGTCAGCCAGCAGGAAGGGTTCCTCCTGGACAAAGCCGGTGATCCGGGCCTTGTTGACCGCCTGGACCAGGACCTTGAGGCGGCCGTCGGGCAGTTTCAGGGTCCGCATCACCATGCAGACCATGCCGGTGTGATAAATATCCTTGATCCCCGGTTCATCGGTGGCTGCGTCCTTCTGGGCCACCAGCATGATCAGCTTGTCCCGGCTCATGGCCTCGTTGACCGCCCCCACCGACGAGGGCCGGCCGACAAAAAGCGGCAGGATCATGTAGTTGAAAACCACCACGTCCCGGACCGCCATCACCGGCAACTGGGCGGGAATGTCGCGCTCGCTGACCTCGCTGGCGCCGGTGAGTTCAGGGTCGATGCTGTCTTCGATATGCACGCAATATCCTCCTTGGATAACGGATTGCCAAAAAATAAACGGCTGCAAGACTGTTGAAGCTAAGCACTCCCCGCGGTTAAGTCAAGGCGGACCCGCGCACCTTTAGGGGGCGACAACTCCCCGACCCGCCGCCCCTGCTCTCCGGCCGGCGCCGCCCCGGTCAACAGCCCCGCAGCCACTGCTCCACCGCTTTTTGCAGCCGGGCGCGGTAGGCTGCCCCGCCGCCGAGCCCGCCCCGGCCGAAGGTGTAATTTATTTCGAGAAAGAGGGGTTCGCCGCCGGCCGCCGGGAAGACCAGATCAAAGCCGGCCAGGTTGATCCCGGTGCGCCGGCAGAAATTTCTCACCAGCTCCCGCCCCCGGCCCTGCTCGACCGGGTCGGCCCGGTGATCGACCCGGCCGCCCCGGGCCAGGTTGTGGTGAAAGGCGCCGGGATTGACCCGCCAGTAACTGAATATCCGATCACCGATCACCGTCACCCGGAGATCCCGCTCCAGGCCGGGGATGAACTCCTGGACGACAAAGCCCGTTTCCCCCTGCCATTCCCGGCGCTCCAGGCGAGCCAGGACCGGGGCCAGCTCCTCCCGGTCGCGGACCAGCCAGGTCCCGCGCCCCTCGCCCCCATGCCTGGCCTTGACCACCAGGGGAAAAGGCGGCATCTCGAAGTTGAGCCCCATTTCCGGGTGCTCGCCGACCATGGTTTCCACCCGGGGGAAAATCAGGGTCCGGGGATGGGGGACGCCATGGTGCCAGAAAAGCAGGGTCGCGCCGGTCTTGCCCTCCCAGGCGAAACGGCAGTCATAATTGGGAAAAACCGCCGGACAGCAACGGCGGCAGAGCAGATAGAGCTCCCGCTCGACGGTCTGGGGCAGAATTACCGCCCGGGCCCGACTCAGCAGTTCGAGCAGTTGCTGTGCCCGAACATTGCGGTCCCAGATAAAATGATCGGCGGGGATTTCCGGATGGAAGGAAATCACCGGCCCGGCTGATTTCATGTCCTGATTACCTCCCCATGGCCGGCGCCCCGGCCTCGGTGCGGTCCAGGGCGCCGGCTGCTTGGCCGCCTGGCCTAAGTTTTTCCGATCCGCTCCGGCGGCGGCGAACCAAGGCTCTTAAATGGAGCCCGTCGAAGCCTCTGCGACCGGGAACCCCAGCTGATTTGCCACGGCCTGGAGCCGGGCGCAGCAGGGGCCGTACTCCAACCCGGGTGCTTAATCTACTTGCAAAATCGCCCCGGGCAAACCATATATAAACGATTGCCAACTACCTCAACCGCCACGGGGACTGCCCGGGGCCGGTTAACAAATCACACCGGCCCGACAGGGCCACCAGGCAAAAACTCATGCCCCAGCTTGCCAATCTCAGCGCGGCCGCTTTTTTCGCCGATGACCCCGGGCCGGCCCCGGAACTCTTTCCGGCCGGCGCCCCGGTCTGGGAGGGCCTGCGCCGGCTCAAGGCTTTTTTCGCCGACCGGGCCTACCCCGCCTGGACCGAAGCTCTGGCGCCCGGCCCGCTGACCCAAACCCTGGTCCTCCACCGCCCTCCCAACCCCGCGGATGGCCCTGACCCCGAGGTGGTCCTGATCCCCGGTGATCAGTGTACCATTGCCTATGACGGGGTCGTCAAGGGTGGCCTGACCGTGAGCCGGAATGGGGAAATCCTGGCCGGGGCCAGCGTGCTGATGGCCGGGGCCGTGCTGATGGGGCGCCGCTTCGACCTGGGCCGCGGGGTGCTGGTGGAAGCGGGAGCCTTTCTCAAGGAACCCCTGGTCATCGGCGATCAGAGCGAAATTCGCCATGGCGCCTATCTCCGCGGCCACTGCCTGATCGGCCGTCGTTGCGTGGTGGGCCATGTGACCGAAGTCAAGCATTCGATCTTTTTTGATGACGCCAAGGCCGGCCACTTCGCCTATCTGGGCGACAGCATCCTGGGGCCGGGGGTCAACCTGGGCGCCGGCACCAAGCTGGCCAATCTCCGTTTCGCCGGCGGCCAGATCCAGATCCGCCATCCGGGGGGCAGCAGCGACAGCGGCCTGAAAAAACTGGGGGCCATCCTGGGAGCCCGCTGCCAGACCGGCTGCAACGCGGTCACCAATCCCGGCACCCTGCTGGGCCGGGGCTGTATCGTCCTGCCCAACACCACCGCCCCGTCGGGCTATCATCCGGCCAATACGGTGATCAGGGGGTAAAAAGGCGCGGCGGGATCGGTCCGGCCGGGGCAAGAAGGTGAGAACGGGCCGCCGCCCCGAGGATGTTTGGCCGGAGGATGTGGCGGCACGGGAACACGACGCCCCGCCGCTTTGCAGGAGCCGGCCGGCTAAACCGCGACGTTGTAGTAGTGGTGGAGGGCGAACAGGAACTCGTAACCCAGGCCGATAAGCAGGAAAATCCGAACGATGGCAAGCCAGGGCGGACCCTGACCGGCAACCTTCCGGACCACCAGCACCACCAGGTAGGTCAGGGCGGCCAGCAAAGGCAGGGACTGGAGCAGGTGGACCAGGGTGGCCAGCAGGGATTCGCCGAGCCGGCCCGGAAAGTAACGAAAAGTGGCCAGCAGGTACATAAGCCCCAGCAGGCCAAGAATTATCTTAGTACGCATCTTTTACCAGGCTCAAAGTTCAGGACCCAAGAGCCCGGGTTTTTCCCCGGACCCGGTGCCGCAAACCCTGAGCCGCGACCTTGGCTGACAAGTTAGTCTTGAACCTAATTGTTGAGTGCCAGGACATCGATAACAAAAAAAGGTTTAGCATATGAGACGTTTTTCCGCTCTTTATTTTCCCGACACCCTGCCGCCTCCCGCCGCTTTTCCCGGCCCGGCCGCCCTTTTTGCCCCGCTGGACTGCTACCGCTGTCTGCCGGAGGAGGGTCCGCCGCCCTCACCCTGGGCGGAACTGGCAGACGCCGGCCTGCTGCAGTTTCACGCCCCCCTCGAAACCGGGCCGGACCACGGCCGCCTGCAGGCCCTGCTCCGGGAGATCGAGGGACAACGAGGTGAGGCGGCCCTGCTCTTCGTCCAGAACCTGATTGCCCGCTCCAGCGCCAAGCAGGAAGAGACGGCCCCGGAACTGGTGGGCCCCCTGCTGGGCCTGAAGGAAGATGCGGCCGCCGCCCGGGAGCGGGAAAGCCTCTGGCAGGCTTTGCTCCTGCTCAAACTGGCTGAAACTCTGGAACGTGGGGAAATCGAACTGGAGGCGGAACTGGCCAAAATCGAAACCGGCCGGGCCACCCTGTTGCGCAAGCTGCAGGGGGAAAAACCGGAGGAGGAAGACGCGACCCCGGCCGCGCCGGCAAAAGTCGGGCCAAACGAACTCCCGGTCCGCCCCTGGCGCAACTCCGCCCGGCTGCTCCGGGCCTGGAGCCACCTCTTTCTCCGCGACCGGAGCGGGGCCGATCTTTTGCTCAGCGCCGATCCCGAAGCCTGGAACATTCTGCTGGAAAGGGCCGCCGCCGATAACCGGCCGGCCGTGGCGCTGGCTTGCCTCAAGCTTCCCCACCCCCCAACCTTGCCGGGCGGCGGGCTTGGCTTGGCCTCCGAGCAAGCCGGGACTCCGGCGGTCCGGCTGCCGGCCGCCCTGCAACAGCAACTGCTCCAAGCCCTCGAGCAAGCAGCCCGCACGGGCGCAACCGAGCCGGTCGCCGCCGCCGGTATGGCCTGGAACCAGGCCGTCGCCAGCCAGGGGGCCGCCGCCTACGTCCTGGATATCATGCTGCTGCCGCAAACCCCGCTGGCGGAACTGGTCGCCCGCTGCTGCCCCCAGGCCGCGCCGGCAACCAAGACGGCAAAAGGCCGCGGGGCCAATCCCCACGGCCTCATCGCTCTTTATCGCCCCTGCTGAAACGCCCAGCCGCCCCCGGCTTTACCCTACCCGGACCCGGGCCGGCCGGCGGCGACCCGCGGGCCCCTACTTGTAGGGGTTGATGGTCAGGACCGGACAGGGCGCCGTCTTGACCACCTTTTCGGCGACACTGCCGAACAGAACCCGCTCCATGCCCTTGTAGCCGTGGGTCCCGATGACGATCAGGTCAATCCCGGTGTCGGCGGCATGGTCGACAATGCTTTCGGCCACATCGCCGGCCAGAACCCGGGTCTGGACCGGGGTCTCGGGCTCCAGGCACTCCTTGACGAAGCTTTGCATTTTATCTTCGGCGTTGAGAACCATCTCCTCCTCGAGCTGGGAAATGGGCACGTGGGGAACAAAAAAACCGGAATAGTCATCGAAGCTCTGCACCACGAAAACCACCGAAAGTTGAGCCCCGAAACTCTTGGCCAGGCCGCCGGCGGAACGGAGAACCTTGCAGGAGTTGCGGGAGAAATCCACCGGTACCAGAATTTTACGAATATCACTCATTGATCAGCCTCCCCGAAAATATGTTATAAGAGTAACCGTTCACCTCAACCGATAATCTTTTGCCGCCCCTTAACGCTGGCCGGACCCCCGGCTGGCGGCAAGCACCCCGGCGGATCCCGCGGCCATACCGGGTTCCCTACCGCAAAATACGGGGCCGTTCAACGTTAACTTGCACAACAGCCGCCATGACGAAACCCAGCAGCCGGGAAAATTACGCTCCCGGGCCCTCTGAAAACAGGCTACCAGCGGCCGAAGATCCTTGTCAAGCAACATGCTCGGCCCTGGTTGCCGCCTGCGAAGAAGTTTTCGCCCCCGACGGGATTCTGGCCCGCAACCTCCCCGGCTACGAAGCCCGGGAGGGCCAGGTCGCCATGGCTCGGGCCGTCGCCGCCACCCTGGCCGGGGAAGAACCGGAGCAGCCGGCCGGGAACCGTTGGCCCGACACCGGCGACCCTTTTGAACCCCAGGCCGGCGGGCGCCTGTTGCTGGTGGAGGCCGGCACCGGCACCGGCAAAACCCTGGCCTACCTGGTGCCGGCGGTTCTCTCGGGCCGCAAGGTGGTGATCTCCACCAACACCATCAACCTCCAGGAACAGATCCTGGCCAAGGAGATCCCCTTTATCCGCCGCTACCTGGCCCCGGGCCTGAAGGCCCTTTGCGTCAAGGGACGGCAGAACTATCTTTGCCTTTATCGCTGGCACCAGCTCCAGGTCAACCCCCAGGGCCGCCTTTTCGGCTCGTGGCCCGGGGCGGAGGGGGAACAGGCCCTGGCCGACCTGACCGCCTGGCTGGAGAGAACCGCCACCGGCGACCGGGCCGAGCTGCCCGGCTTGAGCGATGATGCGCCGCTCTGGGCGGGGATCAGCGCCGCCGCCGGCCAGTGCCTGGGGTCCTCCTGTCCCCACGGCAGCGAATGCTTCATCACCCGCCTGCGCCAGCGGGCGGCCCGGGCCCAGTTATTGATCGTCAATCATCACCTGTTCTTTTCCGACCTGGCGGTGCGCCGTTTCGGCCACGCCGAGGTTCTGCCCCGCTATGAGGCGGTGGTCTTCGACGAGGCCCATCACCTGGAAAGCATCGCCACCCGCCATTTCGGCCTCAGCCTCAGCCATTACCAGATTATCGACCTGGTCCGCGACCTGGAACGGATGGCGGAAGAGCGACTGCGGGAGAGCGACCGGGCCGGGCTCCTCCAGACCGCCCGGGCCCTGGCCGTCGAGGCCGATCTGCTGCTCGCCTTTTTTCCCCGCGACCGGGGCCGCTTCCCCTTGCGGCCCCTGATCAGCGGGCATCCCGGCTGGCCGGCGGTCCAACAAGCCCTGGAGGATGCCGGCAACGCCGTGATCCGGCGCCTGGAGGAACTGCTCAAGGCCGAAGAAATCTGGGGCCCGCTGCTCCGCCGCTGCCAGGACCTGCTCGCCACCTTCCGGGCCATCACCAACCCTCCGCCGGCGGGAACCACGGCACCGGCAACACCCGAGCCGGAAACGGCCGGAACCCAGGCTCCGCCGGCGGCCGACGCCGCCGTCTACTGGTTCGAACGGCGGGAAAAAACCGTGCAACTGGCCGTTTCCCCCATTGACGTGGCCCGCCACCTGGAGGAACACCTCTACCGCCAGGTCAAGGCGGCGGTCCTGACCTCGGCTACCCTCCGCACCGGCCAGGACTTCCGCTACGTCAAGGCCAGCCTCGGCCTGCCCGGGGACTGTCCGGACCTGGCCCTGGCCACCCCCTTCGATTACCCGGGCCGGACCCTGCTCTATGTGCCCGGCCCGGATTTCCCCGCCCCCAACGAGGCGTCCTACCCGGCCGCCGCCCGCCAGGCCATGCGGGAAATCGTCGGCCACTCCCGGGGCCGGGCCCTGCTGCTCTTCACCAGCATCAGCGCCATGCGCCAGGCCGCCGGCGAACTGGCCGCCGTCCTGCCCTACCCGATTCTGGTCCAGGGAGAGGCGCCGCGCTCCCTGCTGCTGGAGGAGTTTCAGCGCCGGACCCGCTCCGTTCTGCTGGCGGTGGCCAGTTTCTGGGAAGGAGTCGACGTGCCGGGCGAATCCCTGAGCTGCGTTATTATCGATAAACTGCCCTTTGAGGTTCCCAGCGATCCTGTTATGATGGCCCGGGTCGACAAAATCCGGACCGAGGGCGGCAACCCGTTCTTCGATTTCCAGGTGCCCCGGGCCGTCCTGATGCTGCGGCAGGGCGTCGGCCGACTGTTGCGCTCCACCACCGACCGGGGAGTGCTGGCCATTCTCGACATCCGCTTGTTCAGCAAGGGTTATGGCCGCATCTTCCGCCACAGCCTGCCCCCCAGCCCTTTGGTCCGGGAATTGGCCGAGGTGCAAAAATTCTTCAGCCGGGAGGATCAATGAACCCCGAGGAATTGAAAAGGAGCCTGGCCGCCGCGGCTGCCCGGCTCGACCAGGTCATGCGGGAGGATCTGGCCCCTTTGGCCAATCGCAAGCTGGCGGCGGTCCTGGAGCATGCCCTCTTTGCCGGCGGCAAGCGCATTCGGCCCCTGCTGACCATCCAGGCCGCCCGCCTGGTAAGGGCCGCAACGGACAAGGAAACGCCGCCCGCCCCCCCCGCTGAGAGCGGGGACCTGGACCGGCTGGCCATTTCCTTTGAGTATCTCCATGCCGCCAGCCTGCTCCATGATGACGTGATCGACCTGGCCGAGCAACGGCGGGGCCGGCCCACCGTCAACCTCCGCTGGGACGACGGCACCGCCATCCTGGCCGGAGATTTTCTCCACGCCCGGGCCATGCTGCTGGCCGGTTTGGCCGGCGGGGTGGCGTGCCTGGGCCTGATCGGCAGCGCCACCCAGGCCATGGTGGCGGCGGAATTTCTCCAGCAGGAAGCGGCCAGCAGCCGCGACTGGCGCCAGGAAACCTATTTCGCGGTGCTGGAGGGCAAAACCGCCGCCCTGATCGCCGCCGCCTGCGAATCCGGAGCGACCGCCGCCGGCGGCGACCCCGCCCAATGCAAGGCCGTCCGGACCTACGGGGCCAACCTGGGCCTGGCCTTCCAGATTATCGACGATCTGCTGGACTACCTGGGGGATCCCGCCGCCACCGGCAAGGCCACCGGCAACGACCTCCAGGAAGGCAAAATGACCCTGCCCCTGCTCCTGGCCCGGCAAGGGGCCACGGCGGCCCAGAAAGAGGAGCTGGAACGGATCCTGCTGGCCGATCCGGCCTCCCGGCGCAACCGGTTCGACCGGGTACGGGACCTGCTGGAGCAAACCGGGGCCTTTGCCGCCTGCCGAACCAGGGCCGAGAAACTGATCGCCGCCGGCACCGCGGCCCTGGAGATCTTCCCCGCCACCGCCGACCGGAATTTGCTGACCGCCCTGGGCCAGTATGTCCTGAGCAGGAAAAAGTAAAATGGCCGCCAACCCCGGTAAAAAAAGTGCGCCCAGGGCCGGGATCAAACCCCGCCGGCCTGCTCCGGCTTCCGCCCGCCGGAGCAGCCGTCGCAGGCGTAAAGCCGGCGGCCTGGTGCCCTGGCGGCTGCTGCTGCTGGCCCTGCTGCTCCTGGTCAGTCTCGGCTCATTAGCCTACCTGGTCTTTCTCCACCAGCCCCCCGACCGACTCAGCGGCGAGCTGTTGCCGGCCCCGCCGGTCAGCCGGCCGCTTTCCGCCGCTCCCGTTGTTAGCGACGGCCCGGCCGGCCCCGGCAGCGCCCAGCAAACGGCGGATCTTCCGGCCGATCCGCCGGGCGGCCATATCCTGGCCGAACCCGCGCCGCCCCCGGAGGTACTTCCGACCGCAAGTCCTCCCGCCGAACCTCCCACCGAGACGGTTCCCCTGGCCGCCCCCAGCCTATCACCTCTCCCCGCCACCGCAGATCTGCCCCAGGTGGCCCTGATCATCGACGACATGGGCTACCGCCCCGCCACTGAACGCCAGCTGCTGGCCCTTGATCTTAAACTGACTTTTTCCTTTATCCCGTTTACTCCTCACAAAGAGGAAATGCTCAATCTTGCCCGGCAACATAGCCGGGAAATCCTCCTGCATTTGCCCCTGGAGGCGGAAAACGAGAAGTGGAACGACATTGCCGGCCTGCTGCGCACCACCATGGAGCAGGCTGAAATCCGGGCCGGTTTCCGCGCCGCCCTGGATGAGGTGCCCACCGCCGTCGGGGTCAACAACCACCTGGGCTCCCGTTTCACCGCCGATCCGGAGGCCATGAACCGGCTGCTGGCCGCGCTGGCCGAGACTGAACTTTTTTTTCTCGACAGCCGCACCACCGGGGCCAGCGTCGCCACCGCGGCCGCCGCCCGTCACGGGGTTCCCTTTCTGCGCCGGGATCTTTTCCTCGACAACGAACGGGACGAAACCAAAATTGCGGCCCAGTTGGAGAAACTCATCGCCATCGCCAGCGAGCGCGGCTGGGCGGTGGGCATCGCCCACCCCTACCCGGTCACCCTCAGGGTGCTACAGCAAGAGGGGCCGGCACTGCAAAAGCGGGTCCGGCTGGTGAGCCTGCGCGAGCTGCTCGATCACCCCCTTCCCTGACCCTTAGTCCCCGACTCCGCCCCACCCGGCTCGACGGCAGAACCTGCCGGTTTCCGTACTTTTTGCTTTACTTTAGGGCCCAGCCCAGCTATTAAATTAACATCTTAATTTTGGCCGGCTCAGCCCGGGCCCTTTTGCCGGCAAGTGAACTCCGGGGAACCAGGCCGACCATTTTTATCCCGGCGCCCGCTCAAGCCAGGGCGAGCGGGAGTATGGACGCAGATGCAGGATTTTGCCGGAGCCAATCCCCCATGAACGATAAAAACATCATCGAGATGGCCAGAATGCTCAAGACCATGGCCCATCCCATCCGGCTGAAAATTCTCTGCCTGCTCCAGGACGGGGAAATGACCGTGGGTGAAATTCACCGCCAAGTCCAGACCACCAACGCCAACGTCTCCCAGCATCTCAATATTCTCCGCAACCAGGGCATCATCGACTACCGCAAGGACGCCAACTTCATCCGCAACCAGATCAGCGAAGGCCGGGTGGTGGAACTGATCAAGACCATGCATGAACTTTTCTGCAGCGACGAACCAGAGCCATAGCCCCCGGGCCGGTAACCTTGGCCGGGTCCGGCCCGCTCCAGCAACCATCGGGTCGCCTGCCGGCGGCCTCATTTCTGCCGGTAAATTAAATATTCCCCGGTCGGCGAGGCTGATTGCGCCTCGCGGCCCGATTTTTTTCTTGACACCCCTCCTAATATAAACATATATTTATACACTGATCAAAGGGTCCGCGCCAGGGAGAGTTCCCCCTTAAGCCCCGCCATCAACGGTGAGCTTTCGCGCCGGTATGGCGCCGGGCCAGGGCGCCAGGGTTCGGCCCGGTATCCGACCTGATCACCGGCAGAGAACAGAGCAAAACCTTAACCCGGGAGGTACACCATGAGTTGGCTGTTCATTGTGGCGTCCAACGACGCCGAAACCATTTTCAACGCGGCCCGGCTGGCCAATGTCAGCCTGAAAAAGGGCAGGAACGTCAACATGTTCATGCTGGGCAAAGGAGTCGAATACGAGCGGGTCGGCGGCGGGGAGTTCGACGTGGCCGGCCAGTTGGCGGAATTCGACCGCCTGGGCGGCAATTTCCTGGTCTGAGGCACCTGCGTTAAATCCCGTGGTCTTACGGGATCAGCCTCATGTCCCCTGGGCATGATGACCGACCTTTATGATATGATCGAGGAAAGCGAGCGGGTTTTCACCTTTTAGCCATCCAACCGGCCGGCGGCGCAACCGCCTTGCGGGCGGCCTCGGTAACGGCAATCCTTGGCGGCCGGGCCGGCGAATCTGCTCCGCCGACCCACCCGCATTTGTGGAGTAAACATGAGCAACGGCAAAAAAATCCTGGTGCTGGGCGGCTCCTTCGGCGGGCTGACCGCCGCCATGGAAATTAAGCGGCGGCTCGGCAACAAGGCCGAAGTCACGTTGCTCAGCAAGGACGATAATTTTGTCTTTTTGCCCTCCCTGCCCTGGGTGGTTACCGGCCACCGGGCGGGCGCGAGGCTTTCCCTGCCCCTGAGCAGAATACTGCCGCCCCGGCGGATCGAGTTTATCCCCGCCTCGGTCAAGGGAGTTGATGCATCGGCCCAGCAGGTGCAAACCGACCGGGGATCACACGATTACGATTACCTGGTGATCGCCACCGGGCCGCACCTGGCCTGTGAGGAAATCAGGGGCCTTGGACCTGAGCAGGGTTTCACCCATTGCGTTTTTTCCCTGCCACACGCCAGCCTGGCCAAGGAAGCCTGGGAACAGTTGCTGGCCGATCCCGGCCCGGTGGTGCTGGGCTCCACCCAGTTCGCCAGTTGTTTCGGCCCTTACTACGAACTCGCCTTTGCATTGGATTACGAGTTGCGCCGCCGCAAGCTGCGCCACAAGGTGCCCATGGTCTACCTCAGCTCCGAACCCTATCCGGGCCACATGGGCATCGACGGGCTGGGGCGCTCCCGTCGCTTCATCGAGGATGAGTTAGCCGAGCGCGATATCAAAACGGTGGTCAACCAGTCGGTGGCCGGCATCGAGGCCGACGCCATCCACCTTGCGGACGGTTCTTCCCTGCCCTTCAAGCTGGCCATGCTGGCCCCTCCGTTCAAGGGGGTGGCGGGGGTTGCGGAACTGGGCAACCCCCGGGGATTCATCCCGGTGGATCGGTACTACCGCCATCCGCGACACCCCAATATTTACACCGTGGGAGTAGCGGCGGCCCTGGCCCCCAGGGAACCGACCCCGGTGCCCACCGGGGTGCCTAAAACCGGTTACATGACGGTGCAGATGGCCAAAATAGCGGCGGCTCATCTCGCCGCCGAGATCGACAACCACCCTCCCCCGGTCGGCATGGAAATCGACGAACTGGCCGTGATCTGCATGCTGGACATGGGCAACACCGCCACCCTGATGCTGGCCGATCCGGTCCTGCCGCCCCGGCAGAGAACGATCCTCCGCAAGGGTCGCTGGGTGCGCTGGGCCAAGGCGGGCCTGGAGCGTTATTTCCTCTGGAAGATGCGGCACGGCTGGAGCAACCTGCCCTGACGGCTAAACGGCCGGCAGCACCGCGTCCTGGCCCGAGCAAAAACGCCTTGCAAGCGCGGCCCCCCGACCGTTTAGCGGTACCAACTTTTTTTAACGTGATGGTATTGATGGTGAAGAGCGGAGATCCCGGAGTTGCCAACGCGACCGGCCCCCTGCTGCAAGACCTGGCGGTTTTGCTCAAGGGGCTGGCCGACGAGAACCGCTTGCGCCTGCTGCTGGCCCTGGTCGACGGCGAAAAAACCGTTTCCCGGCTGGTTGGTGATCTGGAACTTTCCCAGCCCCTGGTCTCCCATCACCTCAAGGAGTTGCGCCGGGCCCTGCTGATCCGGATGGAACGGCGGGGGCCCTTCGTTTTCTGCCGGCTCGCCGATCCACGCATCAGCATCCTGCTGGAGGATTTGCGCAAGCTGACCAGCGACCTGCTGGCTCGCCGCAACCAAGGCTGAGCCTGGCGTCATTGTTAAAGCAGAGGATCAAATGACTGATGGCACCGAAATAAAAATGGCGGAACTGGCAGCGTTGCTGGCCGGACTGGAACCTGAGGCCGCCCTGGACCGACTCTTGCCCCTGGCCCGCGATCTGCTGGCCCACCTGGACGAAGAGCAGCGCCGAACCTGGTTCACCAGGCTGCTGGAAGGCGGCCAGGAGGACAAACTGGCCGGGCTGGTCAATCTCTGACTGGCCCGCTGCCTGGACGAAGGTGTCGATCCAACCAACATGTGTCAAAGCCTGGTCCACAAGGTGGCCCGCTCCAAGCAACTGCAGGAGGTGGTCGAAGCCGGCATCCTGGACCTTTTTGAAAGCTGGCTCGAGGAGTTGGAGGAAGAAGCCGCCGCCTACCTGAGAAAAGATCCCAGCGCCGACCAGAACCAGCTGGCCGCCGCCCTGGGTCTGTCGGCCAGCGGCGCCGCTTTTCTGCTGGCCAAGCGGCAGGGCCGCCCCTCCCCGGAGCAGCCGGAGTCTTCCTGATTTTTTTGCCCTGGACCCCTTGTAAATTCCGCTCTCATCCGCCATAAGTAGTGGTTGGGCGCCGGCGAGGGCGGGCGCTGAATAATGACCTTGCACCCAGGATCCCACATGTCCGGACATCAATGGCTTGTTCCCGCCTTCAAATACCCCCGTTTGACCATCGCTTTGCTGGTCGCCCTGGCTTTGGCCCTGGGGACCATGCTGCCCCGGGTCACGGTGGACACCAACCCGGAGAACATGCTGGCCGCCGATGAACCGGTCCGGCTTTTTCATAACCAGGTCAAGCGGGAGTTTGCCCTCCATGACGTGGTGGTGGTGGGCGTGGTCAACGAAGAGCATCCCGACGGGGTCTTCAACCCGGCAACCTTGAACCGGGTGCTGGAGCTTTCCCGCTTCGCCCAGCAGTTGAGCGACCCCGCCGACCCCGAGCGCCGGGTGATCAAGCGCTATGTCATTGCGCCCGATGTGGTCGATTCCATCGAACAGGACGGCCCGGGCCAGATCCGCTTCGAATGGTTGATGCCGGAAGCCCCCACCAGCCGGGAGGAGGCCCTGGCCGTCCGGGACCGGGCCCTGGCCAATCCCCTGCTCAGGGGCACCATGGTTTCGGAGGACGGCCGGGCCCTGGCCATCTATCTTCCCCTCAGTACCAAGGAATACGCCTACCCGGTGCGCCGCGCCCTGCTGGAGCGGATCGAGGAATTCGGCCCGGGGGCCGACCGCTTTCACATCACCGGGCTGCCGGTGGCCGAAGATACCTTCGGAGTGGAGATGTTCATCCAGATGGCGATTTCCGCCCCCTTGGCGATGCTGGCCATCTTCCTGCTGATGCTCCTGTTTTTCCGCCAGGTCAAAATGGTCATAGCCCCGATGATCGTGGCCATGCTCACGGTGATCGCCACCATGGGACTGCTGATCGGCACCGGCCAGACCGTCCACATCATGAGTTCGATGATCCCGATCTTTTTGATGCCCATCGCGGTGGTGGACAGCATCCATATCCTCTCGGCCTTTTTCGACAAGTACCAGGAAAGCCGCGACCGGCGCAAAACCCTGCAGGAGGTGATGGACAAGCTCTTCACCCCGATGCTCTATACCTCGATTACCTCGGCGGCCGGCTTCGCCTCCCTGGCCCTGACTCCGATTCCGCCGGTGCGGGTCTTCGGCATTTTTGTGGCCCTGGGGATCCTGCTGGCCTGGTTGGTGACCATCCTGTTGATTCCCGCCTACATCATGCTCCTCAAGGAGGAAAAACTGGCCAATTTCGGGATGAAAGCGGCCTCCGGCCGGGGCGGTAAGCCGGCCCGGGAGCCCCTGCTGGTCCGCCACCTTGGCTGGCTGGGGAACTTTACCTTTCAGCACGCCAAGCTGATCGCCGCCGCCACCGTGGTCGCCCTGGTCGTGGCGGGCTGGGGGATCAGCCGGATCGAGGTCAACGACAACCCGATGAAGTGGTTCACCGAGAAGCATCCCATCCGCGAGGCCGACCGGGTCCTCAACCGCCATTTTGCCGGGACCTATGAAGCCTACCTGGTCCTCGAGGGCACCGGGGCGGAACTCACCCCCGCCGCGGCCGCCGAACTGCTGGCCGGAGAGTTGAAGACGGAATTCGCCGATCCCGAGCGGATGCCCTGCGATGCCGCCATCGAGCCGGAGGAGCTGCTGGCCGAACAGGCCGGCGAAGAACTCCGGCGGGTGGCTTTCACCGCCGCCGGGCTGGGCGATTTTTTCCGCGAGCTGGAAATCCTCTGGGATGACCACCGGTTCGCCGCCGCCGACGATCTCGGCTACGACTTCTGGTCCACCGCCCTGGACCGGCTGGCCGAAATGCAGGGCCGGGATGAAATTTTCAAACAGCCGGCCCTGCTGGCCTGGCTCATCGAGCTGGAGGAATACCTGGAGCAGGCCGGCACCGTGGGCAAAAGCAACTCCCTCACCGCCCTGGTCCGCAAGGTCTACCAGGAACTGCTGGGCGGGGAGCCGGAGGATTACCGGCTGCCCGCCACCAGCGCCGGGGTGGCCCAGACCCTGATGGCCTTTCAGAACAGCCACAGACCCGACGACCTCTGGCACCTGGTCACCCCCGATTTCCGCAAGGCCAATCTCTGGCTGCAGCTCAAGGACGGCGACAACAAGGTAATGGAGGCGACGGTGGCCGACTTCGAGCGCTTCCTGGCCGCCTCGCCGCCGCCCCTGCCCCTGGAACACCACTGGGCCGGCCTGACCTACATCAACGTGATCTGGCAGGAAAAAATGGTTAAGGGGATGCTCTGGGCCTTTTTGGGCAGTTTCGTGGTGGTCTACCTGATGATGACCCTGCTTTTCCGCTCGCCGCTCTGGGGACTGCTGGCCATGATCCCGATGACCGTCACCGTCGCCTTTATTTACGGCTTGATCGGCATCGTCGGCAAGGATTACGATATGCCGGTGGCGGTGCTTTCCTCCCTGACCCTGGGTCTGGCGGTGGATTTCGCCATCCATTTTCTCCAGCGCTCGCGGATGGCCTATCAAAGGGCCGGCTCCTGGCTGGCGGCCCGGAAAGAAATTTTCGCCGAACCCTCAAGGGCGATTACCCGCAACGTCATCGTGGTGGCGGTGGGCTTCATGCCCTTGCTGGCCGCCCCGCTGATGCCCTACAAGACGGTGGGGTTTTTCCTGGCCGCGATCATGGCCGCCTCGGGCCTGGCCACGATGTTCATGCTGCCGGCGGCGATCCGCCTGCTGGAGCCTTATTTGTTCAAGAAAGCAGCAACGCCGGGAGCTTAATCCAAGCGCCGCTCCGGCAAGGAGGTTATCATGCTTAGATCGTTTTGGACCTGTTTTATCTGGCTCGCGGTTTGCGGCCTGCTCAGCCCAGCTCCGGCGGCGGCTCTGCCGGTGGCGGAGATCGTCGAGCGGGCCAACCTGGCTTCTTACTACGCCGGCGATGACGGCCGGGCGGAAGTGCGGATGACCATCACCGACGCCCAGGGCCGCGAGCGCGAGCGCCAGTTCGTGATCCTGCGCCGCAACCTCGAAGCCGGAGGCCGCCAGCTTTACTACGTCTATTTCGAACGGCCGGTGGATGTGCGGCGGATGGTCTTCATGGTCCACAAGTTCCTGGACCGCGACGACGACCGCTGGCTCTTTCTGCCCGATCTCGACCTGGTCCGGCGGATCGCCGCCTCCGACAAGCGCAGCAGCTTCGCCGGCTCCCACTTCCTCTACGAGGATGTTTCCGGCCGGGCCCCCACCGAGGACCACCACCAGCTGGCCGAGGAAACCGAGGATCATTATGTCCTCGAGGTAACCCCCCGGGATCCGGCCACGGTGGAGTTCTCCCGCTACCGGGTCTGGATCGCCAAGGAGCACTTCCTGCCGGTCAAGGCCGAATATTTTGATCGGAGCGGGGAAAAATACCGGCTGGTGGAGGCCCTGGAGGTGGGAGAAGTGGAAGGTTTTCCCACCGTGCTGAAATCGCGGGTGCGCGATCTGGCCGGCGGGGGCGAAACCCTGATGGAGTTCAGCCAGGTCCGTTATAATATCGGCCTGGACGAAGCCCTGTTCAGCGAGCGCTACCTGCGGCGGCCACCCCGGGAGGTAAGGCGTTGAGCACGCGCTGAAGCGGGCAACCGGCCGCATTTTGCCCCGGGCGGCCCCACTTGGGCCGGCGGACCCGGCGACGCCGGTCCGCTTGGCGCAACCTGGGGCACTGCTGCCCCCTTACCGGTTGTTCGCCCAGTGATAAGCGCAGGCGACTTTTTTCAGCCATTATTGTGGTGAATTATTCTATGCTCCGCTTTCTTTCGCTTTTTGCCGCGACTTTGTTGGCCCTGGCTGCCCCTGCTCTCGCCGGGGTCGGAGAGGCGCAGGATTATCTTTTTGAGCGCTTTGCCGTGGAAGCCCACGGCTTTGTCGAGGGGCGCGGCGGTCTGCGCCTGGACCGGGACCAGGCCCAGCGCGACGCCACCATCGGGGAGGCGCGGCTGCAACTGGACCTGAGCCGCTTTCTCGGTGACGGCGAGTTGCGGCTCAAGACCGACCTGCTGGCCGACGGGGTGGCCGAGAAACTGGACCTCGAACTGCGCGAGGCCAACTACCAGTTTTCCCCCCACCCCGATCTCGATATCCGCCTGGGCCGCCAGGTCCTGACCTGGGGCACCGGCGACCTGCTCTTCATCAACGATGTCTTCGCCAAGGATTGGGAGTCGTTTTTCATCGGCCGCGACGACGAATACCTCAAGCTGGGCAGCGATGCCGTCCGGCTGGGAATTTTCCGCGGGGCGGCGGCCCTCGACCTGGTTTACGTGCCCCTGGTCACCCATTCCTCCTATATCGACGGCTCCCGGCTCTCCTACTGGAATCCCGCCCTGGGCCGGATCGCCGGCCGCGACGCCATCATGCCCGACCAGCGCCGCAACCGGATTTTCCGCGACAGCGAATATGCCCTGCGCCTGAGCAGCAACCTCGCCGGCACCGAATACGCCCTCTACGGCTACTACGGCTTCTGGAGCACCCCCGAGGGCCTGGATCCGGCCACCGGGGAGCTGGTCTATCCCCGCCTGGGAGTCTACGGGGCCAGTGTCCGCCGGCCCCTGCTGGGGGGCATCAGCAACCTGGAGGTGGGCTATTACGACTCTCGCGATGATCGTTCCGGCCGCAACCCCCTGGTCCGCAACAGCGAATGGCGCCTGCTGGTCGGCCATGAGCGGGAACTGCGGCGCGATTTGACCGCCGGCCTCCAGTACTACCTGGAACGCAAGCTCGATTACGGCAACTACCTGGCCGCCCTGGCCCCGGGAACCCCGGCGGCCGACAAGCATCGCCACCTCCTGACCCTGCGCCTGACCCGGCTATTGCTCCAGCAGAACCTGCGGCTCTCCCTTTTCGTTTACTGGTCGCCTTCCGACCGGGACGCCCATTTCCGGCCCCAGGCCCATTACAAGATCAGCGACCAACTGGCCGTCGAGGCCGGGGCCAATCTTTTCAGCGGCCGCCATGACCATACCTTCTGGGGCCAGTTTGCCGACAACAGCAACGTCTATCTCGGTCTGCGCCGAACTTTTTAATTTTCCCGCAAAACAAGGAGTAATTGAAATGGTCATCAACGACTGGATTCACGTCGTCGCCGGCACCTTCATCCTGGCCGGCCTGGCCCTGGGTACCTGGGTTCATCCCTACTGGTATTTTCTCCCCGCCTTCGTCGGGGCCAACCTCTTCCAGTACGGCTTCAGCAAGTTCTGTCCCCTGGGGATCATCCTCAAAAAACTGGGGGTTCCGGCGGAGCGCCGGTCCGAGCAGTCCTGTTGCCGCTGACCGCCTGAGCCCCCAAATCAGTTCCGAAGTATCCGGGGCTAAGCTTTCAGCGGGGTGCAAGTTTGCCCCGACTCCGGCGCCGGGGCGCGCCCCCCTTGACCTGCCGGGGCTTAACGGGTAGTTTAAACGTTATGGATGCCGCTATTTTCACCCCCAAGTACCTGCGCAAGACCAACCCCTATTTCTTCGCCGTAATCCGCGAAGCCCAGGATCTCGAGGAGGCCCGGAGCCGGCTGCTGCAACTGGCCGACCGGATGGAGCTGGGGGCCGGCAGCGGCGGCGACGACATCGATGCCGGGGTCCACAACCGGATCCGCGACTGCGCGGCGGTGTTGCGCTCGCTGATCAAGGTCGCCTCGGAAGAAGCGGCCGGCTTCAGCGTCACCCAGGCCCTCTGGGATATCGCCCGCCACCAACCCCGGCCGGAATTGACCCCCGCCTTTTACGCCGAAATCTTTTATCTCTTCAAGGGTTTGCAGGGGCAGGGGCCGCGCCGGGCCCTGGATTCCATTCACCTGGCCGCCATCGAGGCCAGCGGCCGGGCCGCCGCCCGGGAACGTTCCCGCCAGCTCGACGACCTCTGGAGCGAGGTGGATCGCTACATGGAATCCTACCCCTTCGGGTTGGACGAAGAAGCGGTCGGCCGGCGCCGGC